>SLPW01000517.1 GCA_007131755.1 Myxococcales bacterium
GGTCGAGCCCGATTCCGAGGTCGAGCCCGATTCCGAGGTCGAGCCCGATTCCGAGGTCGAGCCCGATTCCGAGGTCGAGGAGGTGGCCGCGAGTGCTGTTGACGAGCGGTCGGAGGGGACGTCGATCGGGCTACCAATCTTGATAGTGGTGAGAAGCGTGTGATCCACCTTGATCGGTTGACGTACTCGGCGAATGCGGCGGGCGCGGCGACTTCATCATTGATTTGACCCGTTGCCAAATTTCCGTAACCTACGCCGAACTCCGACGCCTGTCCTCCGAACTCCGTTCCATGCTCTCAACCCATTTCCCACAACCCCTCCCCGTCGACGACGCCCGAGACGACTTTGAGGACGCCCTGAACACGGGCCGTCCCCTGGTGGTCGTCGCCCCCACGGGCTCCGGTAAGTCCACGCGCCTTCCCCTGTGGTTGGCCGACCAGACGGACGGTGATGGCCCTGTCATCGTCGTCGAGCCGCGCCGGGTGGCCTGCCGCTCGCTGGCCACCTACCTCTCCGAGGTCATTGGCGAACCGGTGGGAAAATCCATCGGCTACCGGGTGCGCTTTGACGACACCACCTCCAGAGACACGAAGGTCATCTTCGTCACCACCGGCGTGGCGCTCAGGATGCTGGCCGGCGAAGACCCCGCGCGATTTGCCGCCGTCCTGGTCGACGAATTCCACGAGCGCGGCTGGGAGGTGGACCTCATCGCCGCCGTGATGCTCGACGCCCTGGAGCGCGGACGCTTCGACGCCCCACTGGTCTTCACATCGGCCACCGTCGACGCGGCGGAGATCGCAGGCCAGATCGACGCCGAAGTCGTCGAGGCCATGGGCCGCACCTATCCCGTGGACATCACTTACCGCGGCGACGTCCCGGCACCCACAGGTGACAAGCTGGACAGTCGCGTGCGCGCCGCCGTCGAGGAGGTCATTCGCGAGGGCGACGACGACGGCGATCTCCTCGTCTTTTTGCCCGGAAAGGGCGAAATCTCCGACTGCGACTCGGCGCTCTCCCAGACGGCGAATAAATATGACCTGGACGTCCTCCAGGTCCACGGGCGCCTTCCCACCCGCCATCTCACCCGCGCTTTTTCGGCCCACCACGGTAAACGCCGCGTCTTTTTGTCCACCAACGTCGCCGAGACCTCTTTGACCCTTCCCGGCGTGACCACCGTCATCGACAGCGGCCTGGTGCGCATGAGGATCCATCGCGGAGGGCGCTCGGCGCTGGCCATGGTGCCCGTCTCCGAGGACTCCATGGATCAGCGCGCCGGCCGAGCAGGCCGCGTCCGGCCGGGGCGCTGCATCCGACTGTGGAATCGGCGCTTCTCCCCCGACGAGACGACACCTCCCGAGATCGAGCGCATCGAGCTCGACGACGTCGTCCTCCAGGCCGCGATCTGCGGCCTCGACGCAGCTCGCTTCGACGAGGCCACCTGGCTGAGCGACCCGCCCCACTTCGCCGTCGACAAGGCCCGCCGAAGACTGCGTAAGATGGGCGCTCTCGACGCCAAAAATCGCCTCACCGATAAGGGCCACCGCATGGCCGCCCTCCCCGTCGGTGGCGACGAGGCCCGCATCCTCCTCGACCCACCCGAAGAGCTGGCGCCGACGCTGGTCGACCTGGTGGCGCTGTTGCAGATCGGCCGCGACCTCCTCCTTCCCCGTCACCTCATTCGCGGCTCCTTCTCGAAGATCAAAGAGACGCGCTCCGACCTCTTCACGGGCACGAAAGACGAGGTCTACGTTCAACTTCGCGCCCTTCGCCAGGGTGACCCCCACCGCCACGGGCTTCACAGGAGCGCCCTCAAAGAGGCCCGCCGAATCTCCAAGAGCTTGCGCCGTCTCCTCGACGTACAACCAAGGCGCCCCACCTCGGATGACGCCGACCTTCCGGCGCCGGACGAGCTGGCAGATTATCTCCTTCGCCGCATCCCGGAGTCCGCCTTTGCCTGCCGCACCCGAGCGCTCAAACGCCGCCGCGACGGCCGCGCCCGACTCGGAAAACCGGAGCCCTGGGGAAATGGCGAAATCGAACTCTCGATCTGGCCCTTCGAACCCCCCGTACTCGCCGCCGAGCAAAAATCCGATGCCCACCCCGTGGCCGGCCTCGTCCTCGACCACTTCTGGCTCGGCGACGGCGGCATCGGCGTGCGCGGCACGGGCAGAATGGTGCTTCCCTGCACCTACCGGCAACTCATCGAAGCCGGCATCGGCGAAGAGGAGGTCGACGATATCCGCGCCGGCACCCGTGGCGGCGTCCCCTTCGTGCGCGGCATCGTCGAGCGCAATCTCGCCGGCGTGGTCCTCGAACGCGAAGAACAGCCTCTAAGCGGCGACGCCCTCCTCGAGGCCAGCGCCGAGGCCATCTTGGAAGGCCGTATTGTCCAGCCCGTCGGCGAAATTGTCCTCGACGATCTCCACGTCTGGGAGATCATGGCCCACTGGCCAAAGCGCGACCCCGACCGCAACTGGCAGGGCCGAACACCGCCCCCGGAACCACACCAATATCTGGTGGATCGCCTCAAATCCCTGGGCGTCGTCCGCGACGAGGACCTGATGCTCATCGAAGCCGAAGACCTGCGCCCTCCCGTCGCCGAAGAGCTCGAAACCTACCGCTTCGAAGTCGAATCCATGGCCGACGACTTCCCCCGTATCTGGACCCATCTGGGACTGACCTACCACTGCAAGGTCAAGACCCGCTCCCGCAAGGTCATCCTCACCCCGGCCGACAAAAAAACGGCCCGCGCCGACGACCCCTCTTCCCAATTCGTCCCCCGCTTTCGCGGCTTCGATGTATTCTACAAAAACGCCAGCCGCACCGTCCCCATCCGCACCAGGCGATGAGCCACATCGACGCTTCGATGAGTGTTGTGTATCTATCGACGACAACTTGGATCGTCATTAAGGCACGGAGGTCTCCTCCCCGAATCGGGGGAGGTGCCGAGCACGTTGTTCAGTGGGAGGCGGAGGGGGCGCTCATGGGGCTGACGACGTTGGAAGCTGACCGCACGCCCATCACGGGCCGAAGGCCGCGTGGCTATTCATGTCTGCCGCAAAAGGCGCGGCCGAAATCCTCGGCAGCCAAGGCTCGCCTGCGGTTTGCGAGTTGTGATCAATAGCCAGCCCCCGACGACAGGCTCCCGCCTATCGGCCGTCGCCAACGGAGCCTATCGATGCCGGCTCCTCAACCCGTTACCGATTGAATCCCAGGTGGATTTGAGGCCACGGCACAAAGGTCAAATCTCCATCAGACCGCTCCAACGGGAAGACGCTGAGCACGAGTTCGAGCTGTGGCCTCCAAGACCTATGAGCGCTCCTGCTCTCCTTTCCGAAGACGATTCCTGGAGTTAACCAACGCTCCACGGGTCGATCCCGATCCCGAATGAAGAAGGCCATCAGCAGTGGCACTTGAACTCCGATATACGCTCCGTCCTCGGAGCTGCGAATCAAGCGTGGTGTAACCGAGAGTTTCGATACATCTCCGCGAGGCCGCGGTACAAAGCCCCCCCCTGCCCCTTCGTCTTCGAGCCACGCAAGATAAAGGTCGTTCTGAACGCCGAAGGTCCATTGATCGTTCAAATAATGTCGTCCGCTTATCCCGGCATTTGTCGCCGCCCCGGCGGTACCGGCATGGACGGTCACGTCGCCTCCCCCAAGGCCGTACATCACGCTCCCCTGTCCTCTGGGAACAAAAAAATACCATCCCGGAATATCAACGCTTCCGTGAATCACGACCTCGCCACGCTCTAATTGGCGCGGTGTCTCCATATGACTCACGGCACATCCCGCCGACGCTACTGCGGCAATCACCAATACCGAAGCCAATCGCATTGCCATATACATCTCTTCCCGCATCTGCGCTATTAGATCCTACACCACCGTAGCAGCGAAAATTGGGAGAGGACAGGGACCCGGCTCAATCGGATGCAGGGCAACCGAATGTAATCCACCTTGAGCGCCCGGAGGACTCTCTGATACAAATATTCGATATAAGTGACCACTGACTTATTTCAGGGGCAGACCGATGAGATATTGGCTTCGCACCGCCCACTTTCTTGCCCTCGTCGCCTCCGTAAGCTGCGCCGACGACTCCGTCGAGATGTCCACCGGTGATCGCCTCTTCCGTAGAGGCCGCTATCCCCTCGCCAACACGTATCTTCGGCGCCAACCGCTACGAGACGGCCATGGCCCTCGCCGACTTCATCTTCGACTCCGGCGACGCCCCAAATCACATCTATATCGCCCGCGACGACAACGTCATCGACGCCTTCTCCGCAAGCGCTGTAGGCGACGTGGTGATGCTCTCTCGCCAGGACCGGCTTATCCACGGCGTCTCCAATACCCTGACGGGCCACGCCGAATCGGCCACCCTCGGCGGCGGCACCGCCGCTCTGTCGGAAGACGTCGAAAAGGACGCCTGCCACGCCTTCCGCGTCCAATCCGCTTACGACTCAGACCGCGCCGTTCGCTTCGAGGCCCCCGGCGACAGCGACTTCCACACCCTCATCGTCCCCCTCGGGGATGATCCCGACTGGAGCGGGCTCATCACTCACCTTCGCCTCATGCCCCTTTTCGACCAACAGCCCCCCTCCTCGGATAGCCCCTGGCAAGATATCGGAAAGATCTTCTTCCAGAACTCCACCACCCAGGAGACCAGCTCCGACGTCCACGCCTACACCACGGGCACCCCCGTTTCCATCGAGCCCATCACAGACCCCGTCGACCCCGATCCCGGCGATCCCGATGACCCCGGCGATCCCGACGACCCCGGCGATCCCGACGACCCCAGCGACCCGGACGACCCCAGCGATCCCGATGATCCCGACGACGGTGCTGATGACGATACCGACCAGGGCACCACCACCGCGCAGTCCAGCAGGTGCTCCACCACCGGCAGCGACACAGCACCGATGATGTTGGTGGCCCTGTTGCTGCTCGTGGGTCTGGCGAGACTGCGACGACCGATAATTTAAGACGCAGACCCCACACCGGACGCTAAGATATTGAACCCCGGAGACGAGAGGCTCCTGCCTATCGGCAGTCGCCGACCGAGCACCGCGAGGGCGGCCCCGACGACAGGCTCCTGCCTATCGGCAGTCGCCGACCGAGCAACGCGAGGGCGGCCCCGACGACAGGCTCCCGCCTATCGGCAGTCGCCGACGGATGATCAAAAAAAGCAACCGCCAACAGCGAGGACGCTATCGTCGTCGAAGAACTACTCACCCGTTCGACGCAACGCCCACAGCACGAGTGAAACCAACGAAAATGCCGCCAACGCACCGAGGACCCACTGCCAATCGGTAGCGCTCTCTTCCTCGTCCTCCGACCCACTCTCGTTCTCCGCCTCTGGCGATGCGGCCTCGCCGTCGTCCTCCTCGTCGGCCTCATCCCCGGACGCTTCGGACTCTTCCGGCTCATCCCCGCCCTCCTCCTCGACATCGACCTCGATATATTTGATCTCCCCCTCCACGGCGTCGCCCTTCTCATCGACGACCTGTCCCCACCGGTCGTATTCCACGACCAGACGCGCCGCGTCGCGGTCGCCAATAGACACTGGCCAGTTGCGCCCACCCCGGCCCTCCACTTTCTGGCCGCGCTCCAGTTCGATGGCCCAGTTCCGCACCTCGTAGACCCGGTGGCCTGGTTTATTGACCTCCTCACCGCCGCATTCGATGAGCCGCGTGGTCCGTCGCACAGCCGATACGTCGCCGTGCCCGGGGACGATGGAGAACGTCACGTCCTTCGTCAGATTCTGTGCCGCCACGGCCGTCGAAAGCCTCGTCAGCCGTGCCGTAGCGTCCAGACGCTTCTGAGCAGCCTCCAGGGGAGTTACGATCGCCGCATCGACCTGTCTGACCACGCCGGGCCAATCCACCTCCGAGATCCCTCCGTAGGTCGGCGCCTGGAGCGCGGGAAAGCCCTCTTCACTGGCGACGTACTCATAGGGATTGGTGAAGCGGAACGACACTGACGCCGGAAAGGTCTTCGAGGCGTACTCCTCCGCCTCGAGGTGCTCGGCGAGTGCGTGGGCAATGCACCCATTGAAGGACGAACCAAGCGTGGAACTGACGTCGTCCACCAGATCATCACGGCGATAGGGATCGCGCAGGCGGCCCGACCATTCGCCGTGAAGTGATGGGTTCTCCTTCAACTCGCGGGCAAAACAGGGCGCTACCAGCCGACCGTCCTTCAACGCCTCCAGGAGCTCCTCGGGGCCGGGGCCCCTCTGTCGCCAGCGCACATCTTCCTCGGGTCTATCCCTTTGCGTCTCCGCCACCGGTTCGTCGAAGAGCGGGATATCCCCTCCCCTCCTGCGCGGAGGCCTCGGCGACCTGCCAGGAGTATAGCTCGCCGAAAAATTTCCGAGATCGACCACTTCCACCAGCGCTCGAACACCGGGGACAGGCATCTCCTCGCGCAAGATCTGAACCAGCAGATCCTCTCCTCCCACGAACTCAGTGATCGTCTCGAACGTCTGGCGCTCCGCACCTGCAAAATCGCTTCGCCCACGAAGCTCTTCCCACCGCTGGCGCTCCTCCTCGGACCACAGCACTCCATTGGTCTCTTCCGTGTCCATGGCGTAGTCTGTCACGAACCCACGCCCACCTGCCTCGCGTACGGCGGCGGCGACGACCTCCGGGTAGTTCTCGCCACCCTCTGCCCAATCGACGAGCCCCTCATCGATCTCTACTCGAGGCCATCCGTGGGGGAGGGCCCGACCCTGACCGGCGGCCCAAACCAATATATCTGATTCCTCCGCCGCGCCGGCTCGAGCCAGGCGCATGGGACTGACGGGCCCATCCAACTCCACCGTGATCGCCACAGGCTGGACGTCTTCGGCCCCGGCGTCAGTTTTGAGCCGCATCGCCAACAGGTTCAATCCATCATCGAGGTACTCCCTCAACAGATCGACATCTACGGACTCCACCCGATACCCGTGCTCCTCGAGCCACTCCACGGCCTTTTCGCCGGGATCGTCGATCCCCTCTGCCGTCTCGATGGTCACATGCTCGTAGGGCCCCACACTTCCCGCGTCCACCGCTCGCACGGGAGCCGAATGCCCCACCGACTGCTGCGCCGCCCCCGGTGCAGCCGACCGAGTACCTCCTGCGCCCCGGCCATCCACCTCCAGTTTTCGCAGAAAGGTGCTCACCTCAGCGGGGCAATTCCCGATGGACCTGTCTTCCAACTCAAAGACGGGCTCCGTCGCCTCCGCCAACCGCTCGAAGAC
>SLPW01000471.1 GCA_007131755.1 Myxococcales bacterium
AGAGGCTACTTTCGATCCCTCGACACCTCAACTCCACGCCGACGGCACTGTCCGCTGAGCCGAACAATCGCTGACGTTCCACGGGGTAGCGATGAATCACGCCTCCCACGACATTGAACACACACACTTTCTGGCCTCCGACTTCGCCCCTCTTATGAGTAACTTCGACCTCCACACCCACGACGAACACCACTCTACAATCTACGGATTGCGCCGCGATCTGACGCTGGCCTACGTCAACGCCGAGTGGATACGCTATGCCTTCAGAAACTCCGCTCCCCGACATCTCCTTCAGCCCGATATCGTCCTCAACCTCTGCGTCCTCGACACCATCACCGGTCCTCTGCGCAGCTTTTACCGCGACCTCTTCCAGAGCACCCTTCGACAGGCTGTACCCCACTACCACGACTACGACTGCTCTACCCCGGACGAGCTTCGAGAACTCCACATGGACGTCCTCCCCCTTCCCTTCGGTGCCTCCGAGCCCGACGGCCTGCTCACCATCCACTCTCAAGTACGAAGTCGTCCCATCCCCGATGACTACCCCCCTCCGAAGGGCGCATCCGTGCCGGAGGACTATCTAACCCCCCGGGGTCTTCTCATCACTTGCAGCAATTGCCGCCGCTTTCGAGCTCAAGACGGCTCCGAGCGCTGGGACTGGATCCCCGAATACCTCAATCATCCGCCGGCCCCCATAAGCCACGGACTATGCGACGTCTGTCTGGATTATTACCATCCCATCAACAGAGATTGAGACCGCACCTCATCGAGGCGATCACGGCGCCACACCGCCCTCCAACGTCAGCGCCGATCGCTCAATCACCTCCTTGTCCCTGGCCATCAACACCGCCGCCTCCACCATGGTCTGCAACTGACGTACGTTGCCCGGCCACTTATAGTCGAGCAGCCACTTCTGAAATCCCTCGCTCATCCGCTCGCAGCGCGCATCGTAGCGGTCGGAAAAGGTCTTCAAAAAGATCCGTGCCAGGGGAAGGATATCTTCTCTTCGCTGCCTCAATGGAGGCACCCTCATGACGTGATCACGCAATACCTCGTATAGATCTCGGCGAAAGCGCCCCTGATCGCACAACTCCTCCAGATCGCGGTGGCTGCTTGCGATCAACCGTGCCTCCACCGGCCGTCCCACAGCATCGCCCAATCGCCGCACCTCCTTTTCCTCGATGACCCGCACCAGCTTTCCCTGGGTCATGGGCGACAAGCGATCGATCTCATCCAAAAAGACGGTTCCCCCCTCGGCGAGCTCGAAGATTCCCTTTCTGGCTGCCACGGCGCCCGTCAATTCACTGGCCACGCAGCCGAAGAGCTCCAGCCCCACCATATCGCGGGGGAAATCGGCGCAATCCATGCGGATCAGCATCGCCTCCTGGCGATCACCCAGGTGATGGAGCGCCCGGGCCAGAAGCTCCTTTCCCGTGCCCGCTTCTCCGGTCATCAAGATCGGCGCCTCGTCGTCGACCCGCTCGTGTAGCTCGTCATAGACACGGAGCATGACCTCGCTTTCACACACCAGGTCCTTGAAGAGATAGTGACGACGTTCCCGTTCACGAAAATACCGGTTCTCCTCCTCGAAGTTCTTGCGCAGATCGTCACAGCGATAGCGGCGGATCAACTGAACCGCCGCCGGCCCGAACCAGTGAAGCAAGGACCAACCGGCGCCGGCGTCGAAGCCTTCTCCCGGAACCCCTGCCAGATAGTAGGCCCCTACAAACTCACCGTCGCTGCTCTGCAGGGGCATGAGCAGATCGATGCTTGCGTCGGATTGGCTGCGACAGACCACCTCCCGGCGCTCGCGAAGCGCCTTTTGCAACACTCGCTTTCGCGTCAACAGACTCGCCAGTGCCCCGCCGCGTCGCGGCCCCTCTTCGACCCCGGCGTTGCCGTCACAATCGTCGCACCAGATCACATGGTGATAAAACTCCTCTTCGCCCTCCCAGATCACCACTGCCGTGCCGTCGACCTCGTCCATCGTCAGCGCCTTTCGAGCCCACTCCCCCACCGCCTTCAGAAGGGTCGACCACCCCTGTCCCATGGCCAGACGCCGATGGAGCGACCACATCCGGTGGGCCATCTCCTCCCCCTCTTCTGGTCTTGTCCCCTCTTGTTGGCCCACAAACTCCACCCCGTCGTCGCCCGACGACGAAGTGGCCACGATCTCGATCGTCGTCTGAGAAGCCCCGAAACGAATGCGATCTCCCGATTGCAACGGCCACCGGCCCGCCTTACGGGCCGTCCCCCGGCGGATCACCTCGCCACTTCGCCACAACTCCACGCCCCGTGGGCTGTGGTGCCAGACCACCTCCGCCCCCTCTTCTCCATCCTCCAGGGTCGCCCACTGCCAGCCGTCGGGCAACGTCTCCAGAGTCACCACTTCCGACTCGTCGGTCCACAATTCCACCCGGTCACTCATCAGGGCATAACTGTGCTCGTCTTCGCCATTGCGCCACTTGATCCGCCAGCCCATCGCCACCCTCCGGGTTCAGTCCAATATCTCAGCCTCCAACGCCTCCTCTACCTGGCGTCGGACTTCCTCTTCGCCTTCTGCGTCGTTTGCCTCTTGCTGCAATCTCTCCCTTTCCTCAACCCGCTGTTCTCCTTCCACTTCCCACCAGGTCGAAAAATCGGCGTCTACATCGTCCAGATCTTTTCCACGAATCGCCAACTGGAGTTCCAACTCCTCCAGCGTCGGCACCTCACCCTCGACCTCGGGCATCGGACGTTCTGGATCGGGAGCCGCCTTCTGCAACCCAGCCCAGGTTCGCAACCGAAAGGCGTCGTGGTTGGCCGGCTCCAGCGTCCGCACCCGATCCATCAGCCGCTCACACATCGCGTAATTTCCCCCCTGGCAATACTTATATCCGATGACGAATACCCGCTGGGCTCGCTCCTCGTCGGCCATCGTAAATCGCGTATCCTCCTCGTCCTCCTCCTCTTCGATCTCCACCTCATCGGCAGCCTGCGTCGCGCTGTGAACGCCGTCCATGACGTACACCACGCCGGCATCGACGGCATAGCTCATCGCACGCTGGTGGCGAAGCTCGGCCTGTTGCTCGCGGTGGTCCTGAACCATCGACACAAGCCCTGCCGACACAAAGACGATCAACCCAATGGCCAGCCACCATTTGACACAATATAACAGGGCTCTCTTCGCAGCTCCCGGTTCCGGGCGAGGGGCATAGTAGGTGCGCACCTTTTCGCCGTATTTCATCGCCTGACGAACGGACTTCACCCAGGGCCAGATCATAAAAAACGTCCAGCTATAGTGCTGAGCCTCTTCGGGCTGTCCGTTGAAGACCTGACCCGCGCCGGGAGCGAAGACGCTCAGCAAGGCCGCAAATAGTGGTACATGCTCCGGGCGCTTGTCGTATCCCTTCGGCTTATAGGGAGGACGCCCATCGTCGGTCCCCGAAAAGGCGGCGTGGATCTTGTCGGCGTCGAAACGCCCGGACTGCGACGACTGCTCGCGCCTCGCAGTCCCGCTGTCCTTCCTCGATGGGCCCGCACGGGGCGCCACCGGGGCGGGCGTCAACACTTCGCTTTCTGCCTCTTCTTCGACAGAACCCGCCGCAGATACTTCACCGTCGAACTCATCCTCTTCGTCCTCGAAGAGTTCGGGACGTCCTTCCCCCTCGGGTTCTACCATCACCACCGGACCGCTGACGAAGGACTCCGAGCTCCAGTCTTCTTCTTCCTCCTCCTCGTCGTCCGAAGATGGAGGCTCCTCCACCAGATCCGGGAAGAGCTCCGCCCACGCACCGGGCTCGGCCTCGCCATCTTTCGGCGCCGTATGATGATCGTGGTCTTCCTCCCACTCCATTTCCATCTCAACGTCGTCCACCCCCATCTCAACGTCGGCCATCTCGCTCTCCACCTCGCCGACCTCGCGCCCAAAGGACTCACCTCGCAAGAACAACTCTCGCCCGCTGAGTTCCTCCCCCGACGACACCTGGGAGGGGATCTTTCGACGGCTCAACTCGCGCTGAATCTCGATGGCTTCGGCATAGCTCAACCCCCGCTCCAATACCACCGTATCTCCCCGGATCGCCTCCTCCAGCTCCTCCGGGGAGCGATCCAACAACTTTCCCAGCCGCTCGGCGTAGGTCCTGGGATCGATCTCGGTACGCGACGCTTTGATCGTCACCGCGTAATGCTTCGTCATAGGCGATCTTCTCGAAGTTTCGGAACCAGACTCACATAGCTCATCGTAGAATAGCACCGCTGCAAAGACCAGTGAACGCAGCGCTATTCCGTCCGGGAGCGCGGGCAGCTTGCCCGCCGATCACACACACACGTCATCCCCCATTTGGATCTGTCTTCCCCATCGTGGTACAACTGAAGTTGGGTCCACCCCGCTCCCGTTTCGCTTCAGGAGGCCACGCATGATCGCACCCTTCGCCGGCCGCCGCGCCCGCGCACTGGCAGTTCCTTTTGCCGCTCTTCTGAGCTTCGCTCTTCTCCTGACCGGCTGTCCACTGGACTTCGGTGATCTGGAAGAGCCGGAGATCATCGACGTCACGATCATCCCCTCTCAGATCTGTGCACAAGAGCAAAACTCCCAGGACAAGCACTTCACCATCGATATCACCATCTCCGGCTTCGAAGACGAAATCGAAGAGGCCAGGGCCTTCATCGATGACGAGGACCGCGACGCACCGGTAGACCATATCGAGATCATCGACGACAACGTCGTCAGCCTTCAGCAGATCCGCTACAGTTGGTTTAGCGGCTACGACGTGGGCGTCCACGACGTAGGCGTCGAGGTCCGATCGCCAACCGAATCGGCCCTCGCCTTCCGCCAGGCCACGGTCACCATTCACGACGACGACGACGAAGATCACTGCCCCCCTGACGAGCCCGATCCGGAGCAGGAAGAGGACAACGGTGGTGACGACGAGGACAACGGCGACGACGAAGACAACGGTGGCGATGACTGATGGCCAGCGGCGGACGCAGGGCGCCACCACGGTCCTCACCGCCAAGCGATTGCACGGCCCGTCCCGTTCGCCTTCTCGCCCGAGTCCGGGGGTCGGCACTAGAACCTATGCGTCACTGTGACTATATTGCCCACTCGCGGTACCAGGACGTCATCCCCCCGGCGGAGCAGGCCATGGCCGAACGACCCATCACTCGCACTCGCACCGAGCGAAACGGCTTCCAGGCCGCCATCGACGAGCTGACCGACGGGTTGTCACGACTTGTGCGCCAGCACTTCGAGCTGGCGCGCACAGAGGTCAGAGAAGAGGCCCGGCAATACAGTCGATACGCCGCAATCCTCACCGCCGCCACGGCGACCCTGTTTATGGGCTACGTCATGGTCCACCTGGCCATCATCCTCGTCGCCCTCTGGATCGGTGGGATGGCGGCCATGGCGATCACGGCCATCGTCCTCGCCATCCTCAACATCACCGGTGGTCTCTTTGCCGCACGCTATGCCTGGCAGGGCATCCAAAACACCGACGTTCGCCTTACTCAGACCACCGAAGAACTTCAGCGGAATAAGCAATGGCTCAAGGAGATTCGCGACAACTCGTCCCCACGTCGTCTTCCGGCGGAGACATCTTAGAGACCGGACCCCGGCAGGCCGACGAAATCCGGCAAGAAATCGAGGCTTCTCGACGCCAGATCGCCCACAGCCTGGGCCAACTCCAGACGGAGGTCACCACCACCGTGGAGCGGGCCCTTGACTGGCGCCAGTGGGTCGATGATCATCCCTATACCGCCGTCGGAATTGCATTTGGTGTCGGTCTCTATTTCGGGCTTCGCTGACCTTGACGCGAAGCCAATGGTGCACAAGGTAATGGCGTCTTAATTTTTGGCCTGATTGATGTCCCCCACATCCCCAGGACGATCCATGACAGCTTCCGATTCTTCCTCTTCCGCCTCTTCTGAGACCGCCTCCGGGGAGGACACAGCCTCCGTGGGCGAAGCCTCCCGAGAGGCCCGCCAGCGCCTGGAACAACACTACCAGGAGATCGAGCGCACCTATGGCGATACCAGGGCCCGCATCGAGGATTTCAACGAGCAGGCCGTCGATTTTATCCGCGAAAACCCGGGGCTGTGCATCTTCGGAGCGCTGGCGGCAGGATATGTCGTCGGTCGCCTCGCCACACGTCGCTGGCTGGTGTGACACTCGCAGCGCGGGCCCCTTGCCCGCCCCCTTCGATGATTCCCTTTTGCTTGTCGCTTTTCGGAGGTACTTCATGGCTCAAGACCCTACCGGTCCCGAACACCAACGCATCCTCGAGGAGACGCGGCAGCTGGCCGACGACGCCCGCAGCCTCTATGATACATTGCAGCGTGAAAATCCGCTCGCTTATTATTACGAACAAAACCCCTATGCCGTCCTCGGCGCCGCTGCCGGTCTGGGCTATATCCTCGGCGGGGGATTATTCACCCCCTTTACCCGGCGCCTGTTGCGCGTAGGTCTGAAGACCATGGCAATTCCCGTGGCCGCCAAACAGCTCAAAGAACTGGCACAGAACGCCGGCGGTGCTGATATTTCACTCGGCCAGGGCGACGTCCCGGCCGCTGAATAGCTCGTCATTCGCTCACCCACCCTCGCACCCTTTCTCCACCCGAAGGAGCCCACGCTATGGAATGGAAACAATTTCTCAACGATCTCAACCAGAACGTCGGACAAAAATACGACAACAGCATGAAGACCGTCCTCGACAAGGTGGGCCTTCAGGAAAAGCGATCCACCGCCGAGAGTCTCCTTCCCATGCTCGGGGCCTTCGGCGCCGGCATCGCCGTGGGCGCCACCCTGGGACTTCTCTTTGCCCCCAAACGCGGTGAGAATCTGCGCCACGATATCCGGGACTCTCTCCAAGATCTCCAGCAACGCGGCAAGATCAAAGCCTCCGAGCTCGCCGAGGGCGAGTTCACAAGCGAGGGCAACAGCCGCGCCAAGGCTGAATAAGCGCTGCGCAGGACCCCTCCCCCCTCGTGTTCACTCGGCAGCCTCCCCACAGCGCCATGCTTGTGGGGAGGCTCTATTGCCTCTTCCCACCGCTTCTACCCTGCAACGCAAACCCCAACCCCCCATCAAAGGCTATTGACCCTCCCCGTGAGCGGCTGACGATTGATCACAACTCGCCAACCGCAGGCACGCCTTGGCTGCCGAGGATTTCGGCCGCGCCTTTTGCGGCCGACATGAATAGCCACGCGGCCTTCGGCCCGTGATGGGCGTCGGGTTGCCGGCACGTGTCGACC
>SLPW01000006.1 GCA_007131755.1 Myxococcales bacterium
GAGGAGCGCTGGCGCTTCGCCCATCGTCTGTTCTGGGCGACCGTGGCGGTGATCGCCATTCCCGGGTTCTTCTATCAGAATACGGGATTCGAGCAGTACGGCTTTCGATTCAGCCTCGATTATACCCCTTACCTCATCGTCCTCCTCGCCCTGGGACGCAGGCCGTTGACCTGGGTGTTTAAATTGCTCATCATCTTCGGGTTCGTGGTCAACGCCTTCGGGGCCATCACCTTCAAGCGGATGCCCCAATTTTATTTCGGAGGGAGAGGCGATTTCTTCCGGCCGTGATGGACAAAGGGCCCACGAGGATAGACAGAAATGAGAAGGAAAGACTCATTTTCGTTCGCCGGATAACAACAGAAGGACCAGACGAGTTTTCGACCGAGGACATAGCATGACTGAGATCGTACAGGCCGAAAAGAAAAGCCCGGAAAAGCTCTTCGATTCCTATCCCGAGGGAACGCTCTCCTTTATGGGGGCCGGATGTGGAGTGATCGCCGTAGGGACGTTATTTGCCGAGATTTTCACGACCCAGGCCCATGTGTCGGCCATCGGCTTTCCCGGCGAGTTTTTGAGCGTCCCCATCGGTGCGGCGACGGTGATTCTGGCGGGATTGATGGCGCGCACGAATTGGAAATATGCCATGCCCGCCCTCGTTTTGGGGATCACTTATTGGGTCACTTATCTGGGGTGGATGATCTTCTGAGCTGCTCCTCGGGATGGATTTGATGGATGAACGTAGAAATGAAGTGATCGTAGAGGTCGCCGAGAGGCTGTGGAAGGCCCAGTTTTCGGGGCAGGTTTGCGTGGCGCCCTCCGAGGACTATCCGAAGTTCGACGTGGCGGCGGCCTACGCCGTACAGAATCAGTTGATTCAGTGGCGACAGACGAAGCGGGGACTGGCAGGGCCCAGGGCGACCAGGGTGGGTCATAAGATTGGATTGACCAGCGACGCCATCCAGAGTTGGCTCGGCGTCTCGGAGCCGGATTTTGGAGTGCTGCTGGACGATATGGTGGTCCTCGACGGGCGAAGTGCCTGTTGCGAAAGGCTTTTGCAACCGCGCGTGGAGGCGGAGGTGGCCTTCGTGCTGGGCAGCGATCTGGCCGGCCCCGGGGTGACGGCGGCGGACGTCGTCAGCGCCACGGATCATATCCTGCCCGCCCTGGAGATCATCGACTCTCGCATCGCCGACTGGAAGATCACCTACGAGGACACCATCGCCGACAACGCATCGAGCGGGATGTTCGTGCTCGGAAACCGGCCTCGGATCCTTAAAGACGTAGATCTGAGACTTGCGGGAATGGCCCTTCGAAAAAATGGTGACGTGGTCTCCACGGGGGCGGGAGCGGCCTGTCTGGGCCACCCGATCAACGCCGTGGTGTGGCTGGTGAATAAATTGGCCGGCTTCGACCAGAAGTTGGAGGCCGGGTCGGTCATTCTGAGCGGTGCCCTGGGACCGGTGTGCGACGTGGAGCCCGGAGATTGGGTGCGCGGTGATATCGCCGGGCTCGGATCGGTGAGCGTACGCTTTCAGGGGTAGCGGACGGGCTTCGGGACCAATGGGTATCTGGTAGAAGGCGCAGGAGAGACGATGGCGAAGACAAAGGCGGCGATTCTGGGGTCGGGAAATATCGGCACGGATCTGATGATCAAACTTCAGGAGCGCTCCCAGGTTTTGGAGCCGGCAATGGTGGTGGGGATCGACCCCGACTCCGAGGGGCTGAGCCTTGCCCGTCGGCGGGGCGTGAAGACCACCCACCGGGGCCTGCAGGGGCTCTTGGAGGACGAGGTCTTTGAGGAGGTGGAGATCGTCTTCGACGCGACCAGCGCAGCCGCTCATCTGGAACATGCACCGATTCTGAAGAGGGAGAATAAGATCGTCGTCGACCTCACTCCTGCTGCCGTCGGTCCCTTTGTGGTGCCCGTGGCAAATCTGGAGGAACACGTCGATGTGAGCAACGTCAACATGGTCACCTGCGGGGGCCAGGCGACGATCCCCGTGGTGTGGGCGGTCTCCCAGCTCACGAAGGTCTATTATGCCGAGATCGTCGCCTCCATCGCCAGCAAGTCCGCCGGTCCCGGGACTCGGGCCAATATCGACGAATTTACAGTCACCACGGCCCGGGGCATAGAAGAGGTGGGCGGCGCCGAGCAGGGAAAGGCGATCATCATCCTCAACCCCGCCGAGCCACCGCTGATCATGCGCGATACGGTTCATGTCTTCTTCGAGGAGGCGCCCCGAGAGGAGGTCATGGCGGCCATTGAAGAGGTGGTGGCACAGGTCGCCGAATACGTGCCGGGCTATCGCCTGGTACAACCGCCCGTCTTTGAGTCCCACCTCACAGAACCGCTGTTCATTCCGGGGCGCGGTGAGCTGCGCGGCACGCGGGTGACCGTACTCCTGGAGGTGGAGGGAGCGGGCGATTATTTGCCCGCCTACGCCGGAAATCTCGATATCATGACCGCTGCTGCCCAGAGAATGGGTGAACTTCTGGTCGAAGCGAGCAAGGGATAACCATGGAGACTCGACGAAAGATCCGGATCAACGACTGCACGCTTCGCGACGGGATGCACGCCCTGGGTCATCAATATAGTGTGGACCAGATGGTGGAGATCGCAGGACGTCTCGACGAGGCCGGCGTCGATATCGTCGAGGTCAGCCACGGCGACGGATTGAGTGGAAACTCGCTCAATTACGGATTTTCCGCACATAGTGAGCGCGAATATCTCGTGGCGGTTCGCAAGGTCTTGAAACGAGCCGATCTGGCGGCCCTATTGTTGCCCGGGATCGGGACCATCGAAGATCTCAAGATGGCCATGGAGTGTGGAATCGACACGGTTCGCATCGCTACGCACTGCACGGAAGCGGACGTGGCGCGCCAGCATATCGAGTTTTCGCGCGCCCAGGGGCTGGACACGGTGGGATTTTTGATGATGGCCCATATGATTCCCACCGACGAGCTCGTGGAGCAGGCGAAGTTGATGGAGTCCTACGGCGCTCATTGTGTGTACGTCACAGACTCCGCGGGGGCGCTGTTGATGGAGGAAGCCCGCCAGCGCATCGACGCGCTGCGCCAGACGCTGGACTGTGAGGTGGGTTTTCACAACCACAACAATTTGGGGCTCGGCGTGGCCAATACGATCATCGCCATTGAGGCCGGCGCCGACCGGGTCGACGGCTCGGTGGCCGGTATGGGCGCCGGGGCCGGAAATTGCCCACTGGAAGTCTTGATCGCCGTCACGGACCGCATGGGCATCGACACGGGCGTCGATCTTTATACTCTCATCGACTGTGCTGACCAGGTGGTCAGACCCCTGCAGAAACGCCCGGTACAGACCGACGGAAACGCGTTGATGTGCGGCTACGCCGGCGTCTATTCTTCGTTCTTACTTCATACCGAGAAGGCGGCACGACAATTCGACGTCGATCCTCGTGATATCCTCGTCGAGCTCGGACGCCGGCGCATGGTGGGCGGGCAGGAGGATATGATCGTCGACGTAGCCCTGGAGTTGGCAAAAGATGGGAGTCGATAGTGTTCGCGCGATCGGCATTCACGAACGATGCAATAACCAAAAGAGGTCCCGATGGCCCTGGAAGACAAAATACTCGACGAATTGGCGACGGTGGTGGACGAGGCGGCGCGCAATAGCGAGCCCGTCAAAATGCTGACCGCCGACTATCCCGAGATGACACTGGAAGATGCCTATACGATTCAACGCCGGTCGATGGCTCGTAGATATGCGAGAGGTGAGTCGCTGGTGGGAATGAAGATGGGGCTTACGAGCAAAGCCAAGATGGAGCAGATGGGGGTCCATAACCCGATCTACGGGCATCTGACGGATGCAATGATGCTCGGTGACGGAGCCGAGATCAGCGCCGGCGACTATTGTCATCCCCGTGTGGAGCCGGAGATTGCCTTTGTCATGGGTGAGGACCTCTCGGGAGAAGTGGGCCCTCGGGAAGCTCTGTCGGCGGTGGAGAAGGTCTGCGGGGCTCTGGAGATCATCGATAGCCGGTATCAGAACTTCGAGTTTACTCTGATCGACGTGGTGGCGGACAACGCCTCGTCGACGGGATTTGCGCTTGGAACGACGACGGCGAAGCCCGACGAGCTGGAGCTGGGCAATCTGGGGATGGTGATGAGCGTCAATGGCGAGGTGGTGGAGACCGGCAGTAGCGCCGCCATCCTGGAACATCCCGCCCGCTCTTTGGCTGCCCTGTCGGCCATGCTGCACGAACGCGGGGAGGGGCTGAAGGCCGGGCAGGTGGTCCTGGCCGGAGGTGCGACCAAAGCCGTTCACGTCGAGGCCGGAGATCAGGTGGAGCTCGAGGTCGACGGGCTCGGAAGGATACAGTTGCGTGTTCTTCAGTGAATCGTCGCCGTCTCCAGATACCAGAGGCTGAACAACGCGTCCCGATCGCTCCACAGCGAACGGGTGCGCCAGCCCGATTCCTCGCATAGAAGGGCGAAGTCCTCGATGGTGTATTTGTAGGAATGTTCGGTGACCAGAAAGTCTCCTTCGTCGAAGTGGAAGGTGCGATCCGGGAAGTGGACGGTCTGTGAGTGGGTGCTTACGAGGCGCATTTCGATTCGCTTATTGTCCTCTTGATAGACGGCGCGGTGGCGGAACTTTTGGAGATCGAAGTCGGCGCGGCATTCCCGGTTGATGCGTCGAAGAAGGTTGAGATTGAACTCGGCGGTGATGCCGCCGGCGTCGTTGTAGGCGGCGTGTAGGATCTGAGGATCTTTTTCGAGATCGACTCCCACGATCAAAGCTCCACGGGGTCCGGCGTAGCGGGAAAGGCGCTGGAGAAATTGGCTCGCAATATGGGGAGTGAAATTACCGATCGTCGATCCAGGGTAATAAAAGACGGTGCGTCCCTCGAAGCTGATGTCGGGCAGGGTGAAGTCCTCGTTGTAATCGGCGCAGAGGGGACGGATCTGGATGTCGGGAAATTGGGCGCGCAGACAATGTACGCAGCGATGCAACTCCTGTGGGGAGATATCGATGGGGACGTAGGCGGCCAGATCGTGGAGCTCGTCCAGAAGGATGCGGGTCTTGACGCCTCTTCCGACGCCGAGCTCGATGAGCTGCGCCCGGGAGCCCACCTGGGCGGCCAGGTCCGAGGCATGTCGTCTCGTCAACGTAAGTTCCGTGCGCGTCGGATAGTACTCGGGGAGATCGCAGATCTGGTGGAAGAGTCGCGAGCCACGATCGTCATAGAGATATTTGGAGGCGATGGTGGGAGGAGATTTTTCAAGCCCGGAGACGATGTCCTGATAGAAGTCGCTTCCGGGGACGGGCGAAGAGGTGAGTTCGACACTCATGGTAGCCCTGGGATGGTGGCGTAGAAAGGTCAGATCCGGCAAATCTGGGGTGTCGGTACGGGCCAGCGCATCGCCACAGCCGGGAAGGGGGATTGGGCAATTGGCATCATCGTCACTGCGAAGGCTCATCGAAGCTCCGTTGTCGTTGGGGTTGCATAGTTATGAGGTGGTGGACTGACGAGCCAGCCGTAGCCCGCTGAATTGCCAGCGGGCATGGGCTGGAAAAAAATTGCGATAGCTGTGCCGGATATGTGACTGAGGTGTTGCGCAGGAGCCGCCGCGAAGGACGTATTGGTTGCACATGAATTTGCCGTTGTATTCGCCCAGGGTGTCGTCCCAGGGTTCAAAGCCCGGATAGGGGGCGTAGGCGCTGGACGTCCACTCCCAGACGTCTCCGAAGAAGCGCTGTGGCCGCTGTGTTTCGGCCTCGCCGTCGATGGCCATGGGATGAAACCGCTCGGATTCGGCGAAATTGCCCCGTACCCGGCACTGACGCGAGGCGACCTCCCACTCGGCCTCCGTGGGAAGGCGGGCGCCGGCCCAGCGGGCGTAGGCGTCGGCTTCGAAATAGCTGATATGGCAGACGGGCTGGCGCGGATCGACGGGGCGAAGCCCGCCGAGGGTCATCGTCTCCCATCGATCGCCGCGGCGTTGCCAGTACATCGGTGCCTGCCAATCCTGTAGGACTCGTGTCTCCCAGCCCTCGGAGAGCCACCAGCGGGGGGTGTCGTATCCCCCGTCGTCGATGAACTCCAGGAATTGGCCGCAACTGACGGGGTGGCAGGCGATCTGAAAATCATCGAGCAAGACGGCGTGTCGCGGTCTTTCGTTATCGAAGCTAAATTGGGAGCCCTCGGCGCCGATCTCGTAGACGTCGCCGCAAATCCGGAGCCACCCGGGCTCGGGGGCCTCAACGTCGCCGCCGCTCCAATTCGTAGTTGCGCAGTCTGTTCGGTACGCGGGGTGGAGGGGGTTGCAACTGAGGAGGTGTTTGATGTCGGTGAGCAGCAATTCCTGATGCTGCTGCTCGTGATGGAGGCCGATCTCGACGATGGGGCCCCATTCTTCGCGTCGGGAACGGTCGTCGAAATGGCGAGCCATGGCATGGTCGACGTGCTTCCGGTAGTCCAGGACTTCCGAGACGGTGGGGCGACCGATAACGCCGCGGCGTCCACGTTCGAAGAACGCTCCGGCGCCGCGGTAGTAGGAGTTGAATAGGTGGGAGAATTGGTCGTGAAAGCGCGTGTAGCCATCTGCGAAGGGCTCGAGGACGAAGGTCTCGAAGAACCAGGTGGTATGTGCCAGATGCCACTTGGTGGGGCTTGCGTCGGGCATGGACTGGATGACCTGGTCCTCCACCGGCAGGGGAGCGCTGAGTTCGCCGGTGCGCCGGCGCAGCTCGGCGTAGCGCTCACTTTGCGGGCTGCGAAGAGAGGAGCTTCGATTTTCGTTGCTAACCCGGTCGGTCATCGGGATCGACCCTTGGGATGAGAAGTCGAGGCGCGACGGAAAGCGCTACAACTTTTTCGAGAAATTCCCCCGGCGCGCCGGCCATTGGGCATTGAAAGTTCGCTGGGATGCTAAACGCCGGATGGAGCTCGGCAAGGGGAAAAAACAAAAGAGCCGGCTTCATGTAGAAGCCGGCTCCTTTCTGGAAAGCTCAGGTGGTGGTGACGGGTCTCGTCAGCCGATCTGGAAAGAGTCGTCGTCATCTTCTTTTTCGTCGCCGCCACCGCAGTTGCAGCTTCCGCAACTGCCTCCGGCGAAGGCATCGTCTTTCTCGTCTTCGTCGCCGCAGGCGATGGACTCTTTGTCGTCGTCCTTTTCGTCGCCGCAGGCGATGGACTCTTTGTCGTCATCTTTTTCGTCGCCGCAGGCGATGGACTC
>SLPW01000380.1 GCA_007131755.1 Myxococcales bacterium
CGATCGGGAAGTCGCTCCAGGAGGGCATGGATCTCGTCGGCCTCCAGCGGCTCCCCGCCCACGGGATCGATGGCCCGCCACGAGGGCTCCACCACCTCTTCCTCCCAGGGCTCGATCTGATTCTCCGGCGAATAATGACAACTGGTCAGGGAAAGAACCAACAAGAATATCAAAAGAGGATTCAACGACTTCATCGGGCACACCTCACTGGGAATGGCTCCCGATCATTGTGCCGGACCCACCAGCATCGCCACAAGAGCCCGTCGCAAAAGGAGACGATAGCCTCCCGGCTATCGGAAGTCCCGGGCGAGGACACCCAGTGGAAAAGCACTGTGCATTGTTGTTATGATGAGACGGTGACCGTTCAGCCACCGTCGCTAACCGCTCTGCTCCGAACAAGCTCAAGAACGGACACCCTCCCCGCCAACGGGGAGGATGTCCGTTCCCTGCCTGTTTGTGGTTGGGGGGCTACCCTGAACGCCTATCGATGAGACGATGTCTACTGAGAGCTACCAAAAGATTAGAGTTTATCTATGAAGCCCCGCCGCACTACAGTCCATCTCCTCCTCCTCACACTGATCGCATCCCTTTTCGCCGGTTGCAGCGACACGGAGGATCAGAATGACGCCGATCCCGAGGGAGAAGACCTGCCGTGGGAAGTGCTCGAGAGCACGGTGGAGCGCGATCTATCCCCCGAGGTCGACCCCGGGACCAGCGAGCAGTTGGCCGCCGACAATCGCGACTTCGCCTTCGCCCTCGCCAGTCGCATCTTAGAGGAAGAGGAACCGGAAAATCTCTTCTTCTCTCCATTCTCCATCTCTCTTGCGCTGGCCATGACCTACCCCGCCACCTCGGGAGATACCCGCGATCAGCTCGCTGAGGTCCTTCGCTTTACGCTGGACGAAGAGGAACTCCATCCCGCCTTCAGCCATCTCGATCTCGAACTCGCGACCCGTTCCGAGAGAGACGTCGACGGCAATCCGCCGGAGCTGAATCTGGTCAACGCCACCTGGGGGCAATACGACTTTCCCTTTCGAGAATCCTACCTCGACACTCTGGCCATGCACTATGGTGCGGGGTTATTTGCCGTCGACTTTCGCAGTGACTACGAGCAGATTCGACAACAGATCAACCAGTGGGTCGAGGATCAGACGAATGAGCGGATTCAAGACCTTCTCCCCCCGGACTCCCTGGATGAGCTGACGGTGATGGTCCTGGTCAATACCATCTATTTTCTGGCCGGCTGGGATAAGGAATTTTCCGATTCCCTGACGGAAGACCAGCCCTTTACCAGGCTCGATGGCAGCGACGTCGACGTGGAGATGATGCGTCAGACCGACCACTTCGACTACTTCCTCGGAGAAGACACCCACGCCATCTCTCTTCGCTACGTGGGCAACCAGGTCTCCTTCGTGGCCCTGAAGCCAGCCGAAGAAGAGGACTTCTCGGACTGGGAACAGAGCCTGGATCGAGACCACTTCGACCAGGTCATCGACGGCTTCCAATACGGCCGCGGCAAAATCGCCCTTCCCCGGTTTCGCATCGAGGGGGACTACGACCTGATGGAGCTCTTCGAAGCCATGGGCTGGGAGGACTACGGTGAGTTGGACGGCCTCGTAGAAGGCGGACACCCCACGGACGCCGAAATCACGGACATCCTCCACAAGAGTTATATCGACGTCGACGAGGAGGGCACCGAGGCCGCCGCGGCGACGGCCGTCATCATCGGCGACGTCGGCGCGATGCCCATCGAGCCCGAAGACGACTTCGACCTCACCTTCGACCGACCCTACTATTTCGCCATCTACGACCACCCCACGGACACCATCCTATTCCTGGGCCGCGTCGCCGACCCGACGGCGAACTGAGTCCAGAGCGCGAGCGAAATCGCAAACGATAGCCTCCCGGCTATCGGCAGTCCCGGACGCGACCGAAGGGAAGCGGCCGCAAGCGATAGCCTCCCGGCTATCGGCAGTCCCGGACGCGACCTCGAATTCCGGTGTGACCCAATGCGCGTCATAGCGCGGCAAGAAGGATGTGAGGTCCTAATCAGGTAGGGTGTGATCCATGTCGGTGGGACAACGCCATTTAGCCGTATAAGAAAAAGGAGATGAGGGGATGGGGGAGATAGGGAGACTTACAAATGCTTCTGCTGCCGGGGAAACCGATCACACCCAGTCAGACAGCTCGTCTTGCTTGCGAACAAGAATTAGACTAAATTCGATTAGACTAATTTAATTTCTCTTAACCTGGGCTTTGCCATGGCAACTTCTTCCAGATTCGTCGGGCGGCGTAAGGAAATGGCGGCTATCGAGAAGGAACTGGACCGTCGGCGACCTTCTCTGCTCGCCGTCTACGGACGCCGTCGGGTTGGAAAGTCGACTCTCCTGGCCCGGGCAACTGGCGATCGACCCACCATCTACTACCAGGCCACCAAAGTGGTCGGATCGATGAATCTCGATCTATTGAGAAAGGAGATCGGTGATTTCGTCGGTGAACGAGATCCCCTATTGGAAGGAATCGAGCAGTGGGAAGCTCTTCTGAGCTACGTGATTTCTCTTGCAGGTGGTCGCTCCGAGCCACTGACCCTGGTGATAGATGAATTTCCTTATATTTGTGAAACCGTCAAAGCCCTCCCCTCGATCCTGCAGAAGATCTTCGACACCGCCGTCGCCGACGGCATCCCGTTAAATCTCGTATTGTGTGGTTCCCAGATCGCCTTTATGGAAGAACTTCTGGGCGAAGAAAATCCATTGCGGGGCCGACAGACACTGGAGCTGAACCTGGAGCCAATGCCCTACCGCGATGCCGCAGAATTTTTTCCGGACTGGTCACTCGTCGAAAGGCTCTCCGCCTACGGTGTCTTCGGTGGTATGCCGTATTATCTTCAGTTGTGTGATCCGGAGCAGTCACTTCGACAAAATATCCTGGATGTCGTGCTCGATCCGGGAGCGCCGCTGAGCAACGAGGCGTTTAACGTCTTGCAGGCGGAGCTGTCGTCTCCTACGCGATACGCTACGATTCTTCAGGCCGTCGCAAGCGGTTGCACGACCACCGGTGAAATCCTCGGACGGACGCGGGAGATCTCCGACAGTCGCGCGCTGGCGCCCTACATAAAAAAACTCGAAGCGCTGCGTCTGATTCGAATTACACGCTCCCTCGACGCCGCTCCCAGGGGGCGAAATCGCCGGTATTATCTGGCGGATCCCTTTCTCGCCTTCTGGTTTCGGTTCTGCACGCCCAATAGTTCCGCTATCGCCACCGGGCACGGCGAAGAGCTGTATCGAGACGTCATCGAAGCACAGTTTTCCGACTATATGGGCGAAATCTTCGAGTGGATCGGCCGGCAATACGTCTCCCATTACGCGACCCGACAACTCTCCACAGCCGCGGGCGAAGTCGGAAAAATCTGGGGATCCGACTACGATATCGACATCGCAGCCACCCTCCTCGACGGGTCGGTACTATACGGCGAATGTAAGTGGTGGAGCCGCAAGGTGGGGGAAAACGTCTTGGACCAGCTAAAAGAGGACGCCGCCAAGACAGACTACGGCGACGATGCCGACACGGTACATTGGATGCTCATCTCCAGATCGGGTTTTACCGACGAACTCCGGCAACGCAGCTCCCACTGCGACACCCTGCATCTGGTCACACCTGCCGACCTACTATGCGATGCCCCGGGCTGATCGACGAGGAGGGCACCGAGGCCGCAGCGGCTACGGCCGCCATCACCGACGATGCAGGCTCGCTGCCCATCGAGCCCGAAGACGACTTCGACCTCACCTTCGACCGACCCTATTATTTCGCCATCTCCGACCACCCAACGGACACCATCCTATTCCTGGGCCGCGTCGCCGACCCGACGGCGAACTGAGTCCAGAGCACGAGCCCAATCGGAGACGATAGCCTCCCGGCTATCGGCAGTCCCGGACGCGACCGAAGGGAAGCGGCCGCAAGCGATAGCCTCCCGGCTATCGGCAGTCCCGGACGCGACCGAAGGGAAGCGGCCGCAAACGATAGCCTCCCGGCTATCGGCAGTCCCGGACGCGAGGAAACTATACCGGCTATGAGGCCGAAAGGCCCCAGCCCTCGAGACGATGCACCTCGTCACACAGGATATTCATCGCCGAGGCGCTGCGACCGGAGATCAACACGCCGTGAAGCTGGAGGCCAATATCCTCTCGTAGCACGTCGAGGCGTTCCGTCAATGAGGAGGGTACGGCGAATTCGCCGTCGGAGACGAGTAGGATATCTGCTTTGTTCCAATCATCGCGCTCCAGCAGGTCGGCAGCCTCGTTGATGGGGGCAGTAAGATCAGTGCCTCCATGAAAGGAGCACTGCAAGAAGGCCATCAACTCGGCGATATTGTCTCGCTCCAATGACAACTCCCAGGCCTCGGTCTGGTCGGGGCCGCTGAAGACGATGAGGTAACAGGGGCGATTTTCTCGGTTGGCCACTCGAAGCGACTCGAGGACCAATGCTTTGGCCACCGTCTCGGGAGTGCCGTGCATGGATCCCGACGTGTCCAGGCAGGCGATGATGGGCCCGCGTTTGGCGGGAGGTTTTTCGACCTCGCGCTGTCGATGTTCTTCAATATCTTCTACGGATTCGACACGCTGGGCCATAACGCCGTCGACCAGGTACGTCGACAGAGCGTGCTCGTGCATGCGGGCGTAAAAGAGGGTGCGAAGGCGCGGGTGGGTCAGGTTGACTGCTTCTGCCGGGAGAAGGCGGCTCAAGTCGTTGGAGCGACGTACACCCCGTGTCTCCATAGGGGCAAAGGGGGTGCGCACCTCCTCGTAGAACTCGAAGCGTCTTCGGATCTTTTCGAAGACCGTCTCCGTAACGCTCGCCACGTCGTCATCACCTACCTGCATTCGGCCCAGGACTTCGATCAACTTCTTTAGCTGTGGAAGCTCCTCCATCATTTCGCGAAGGCGAACGATTTCGGCCCAGCCTTGAGAGCGCACCATACCCCGGGCGTAGTCCAGCCCGCGACCCAAGAGGCCGGCCAGATCCCCGAAGACGTCCAGGACTTGACGCCAGGCGGCGACGCGTTCGGCCCACTCTTCATCGAGGTATTCAATGAGTTGAACTCGGCTAATACGGCGGGCTTTCTCTGCCGCCTCTTCGCGCATCTCGTGAAGTTCTTCGTCGCTCAACGTCGGGTCGGCGTCACGCTCATTTTCTTCTTCGCCCTCCCTTCGAGCGCGCTCCTCGGCAATTTCGAGAAGTTCCTGAAAATACGCTTCGATGTGTTGCGGTCGCTCCAATTCCGTGCGCGCCAGACTTTTCAGGATGTCGGCCAGCAAGACGTCGACCAGTTCGGGTTGTTCCTTGCAGAAATAGGGGAAGTCGTGGCGCGTCAAAAAGTCGAGAAGAGCCGAACGCAATTCGGGCTCCGGCCACGGCAGGTCGCCGGGGGTGGGAAGTTGGCCTTCCAGAAGTTTCGTTCGAAGCTGTGATACCGCCTCGGTGCGCTCCTCCAGGGTACCCGAGATCTGTCCGAGAACGAGGTCGAAGAGTTCATCCGGGATGGCGTCGATGAAGGCGTAATTTCGCTCCAGTCTGTGGATGTCGAATCCCGCCATCTCACACCTCCAGGTCGTCTTCGGTGACCGGTAGTTTCGCAAAGCCGTCGCGGACTTCTTCCAGCCGGGCCTTGATATCTATCGAATTCGAGCGGGCGGACTTCAGATTATTGAGGGCCACTTCGGCAAAGTCAGTGTCGATCCATAGGTGATGGGCGATTCGATCGCTGAGGACTTTGATCTCTTGGTCGAGTGATTTGATATGACTCGTTACCTGGTCGATCATTTCCTGAGTTTGGTTGATACGACCGTCGATATGGGCCTGGGAGTAGCGGGTGGGCTCCATGGCCGGCGATGGTGAGGTAAGGACTTTGTTTTCCTCGTCGTCACAGTAGGAATCTAGCTTCCTCATGCATCCGTGTGCCCTAATCATTCCCCTGTTGTAATCGTCACCAAATTCAACGCGAAGTTGCGTGCGGGTATATGCCTTTCCTTGTTTTCGCTCACCCTGGACTGGAGAGAGAAACAGCAGCTCTCCCTCTTCGTTTCTTTCTTGATACTCCTTATCAGGCTCGGCGGTTTTCTTTCCGTCGGGAGTCCGAAAGAGATGGCGTCCCTTCTCGTCAAGAGCCTGGGATTTACTGCCGCGCTCCTTGTCTAGAATTCGCTCCAATCCGTTGACAACCTGTACGAATCGAGTGGGGTTGTCGCCGTTTTCCGCACCGACCCGGCTCTCGTACCATTCCCAGATCACTTTTCTTTCGTCGGGCTCATTCCACAGACAATGTTGCAAGAGCCAGCACTCCCAGAAAGTGACCTGTTCTTGGCCGTTGGTGAAAGCCGCCGTCTTCAGGAGCTTGACCGCCTTTTTCCACCGCCGGTCGGAGACGTAAATATCCCGGCTGGCCAGGTGCTCGCGAAGGGCGGACAGGGTGTCGAGAACGTCGTCGGGAAGTTGAACCAACTGCGCCCGTGTTTCGATCTCCTCCAATTCGATGGGGCCCAATTGAGTGAATCCATCGATCTCGGGAGCCGACTCCGTTTCGGTTCTCAGTAGAGTGCGAAACCCATCGTCCGTAATCGGTGTTACGTGGCAGCGCACCAGAAACCGGTCATACAGCGCCTGTAGCTCCTCTTCCTGCGGAAGCTCGTTGCTGGCGCCGACCATGGCCACCAGGGGAGCGTCGACCTGAGTGTTGCCCTGGTCGAATTTGCGCTCGTTCAACAGGGTGAGCAGGGCGTTGAGGATGGCGCTATTGGCCTTGAAGATCTCGTCGATGAACGCCACCGACGCCGTGGGGAGGTAGCCCTCGGTCTTTCGCTCGTAGCGGTCCTCCTCGAGCGCCTTGAGCGACAGGGGCCCGAAGATGTCTTCGGGAACCGAAAATCGGGTCAACAAGCGCTCGAAGATCTCCGCACCACCTACGGCGCGCACAAGCCTCCGGGCGATCTCACTCTTCGCCGTTCCCGGAGGACCGATGAGCAAGATATGCTCGCCACTGAGCATGGCCAAAATGGCGAGCCGCACCTCCAGGTCGCGCTCGACGAGACCCTCACTGAGCTTGTCGATAAGTCGTGACAGACGGTCTCGCAACTCGTCGCGGTTCAGGTCTTCGAAGGGGTCGGCATCGGCGGGTTTGGACATGGGGTTCTCCGTAGAGGTGATTCAGGGGACTTACAACGCGTCGAGAATATGACCCGTAGCCCAGGGCCAGCCGCAGTTCAGGCAGCCCTGGGGACTGAGGGCGTATGATTAGAGGACCTCAGAACCCCGGACACGCAAACGGCGTGTGGCCCGGGGCTGAGGAAGCTCATCAATCCGAGCAGGCATTCCAGCAGCGGCCCTGGCAGTCGTGCCAGCAGTCGGTAGCCACGGACTGGTTGCGAAGCATGGACTCGCCGAATTCGGCCTCGTAGAGCTCGACGGTCTCGAAGAAGGAGTTCTTCAGGTTCTCGGCGTCCTCGTCGCCACGCATCCCGAAGTAGGGAAAGTGGTGGAAATACTCACCGAAGACCGCCTCGGTATCCCGGTGGTAGGCCCGGGTATCCAGGATGTGGTAGTGCCACATGGTGTCCATCTGTTTGGTGGGCACGATGGCCTTGTCCTCGTAGCGAAGATTCAGCGTCAGGTAGCGCTTGTATTCTACCTCCGCCTCGTCGCACTCCGCCGGCGTCCAGCCCTTGCCCTCGTCTTCGTCCTGAAGCTTCATCTTGACCATGGACAGGTCGATGGCCGCCACGTCGGGGTCGATGCCGCCGGCCTTCAGCTCGGCGATTCGCTCCTCCGAGATGGGCTCGGGGAGGAGCAACACCGTCGACTCTCCATGACGGGTCTTCGAGTGCTGGCGAGGGGAGGATTGCTTCTGGATCCAATAGCGCTCGAGGAGGCGCTCGTCGTCGCCCTCGATGGCCGTGCGCCCGTGGAGCATCCGGGTATTGTCCAGGATGAGCACGTCGCCGGGAGCGAGCTTGAAGCGAGTCACTTCCGTATCCTCCAGCGCCTTCCGAAAGGCGTCCACGGCGGCGCGGCCGGTGGCGCTCAACTCCTCTTCCAGAAGCCAGAACGAGTAATACAGCCTCCACGCGCCATCGCGCTTATGAAGCATGGGACGCCGCTCCGGGTCATCGGGAAAGACCTTGTGTTCGGTGAGATATACCTCACCAAGGGCCTCTTTCGTGGCCTCGTCGAGCTTTTCGAGGACCCGATGGCCGTCGACGAGAATGCTCTCGCCACCGCGCTCGGTCTGTTTGCGACAGACGAGCACGATATAGTCGACGTCGCCGTGGTCCGTATGAAGGCCGAGCTCCTGATGTGAGGTCACCAGGCCCGGCCGCTCGTCGTCCACCTCGACATGAGTGTCGTCGACCACACTTCCCAGGGCCGGCAAGATCTCGTCAGCATGGGACATACCGTTTCGGAGCAACACGTACCCGTCTCGATGCAATTCATCGAGAATACGCTCCTGGTCGAGCGAGTTGTCCCGAGCGGACAAGTCAACGATTTGCGGTGCGATAGCCATAAGCACTCCAGTGGTCTGGGGTATAAGTAAGCAACTTTTCCGGTCGACAAGGGCGCCTGTGAGCGTTGTGTCGGCCGGTTGTACAAGTGAGACGTGGAAGCCGGCTCTCTTGGAGCGAACTTTCCTCGCCACTCAATCTCTCGAGTAACGCCTGGACAGAGAAACCATCCGAGGTTTTCTCGAAAAAACTGAGAGGTAAGAAAACAACGGACGGGCAAGGGACGACGACTATTGCCTGCCATCGCCCGCATTTCCCCTTCTGAGGACTTTGGGATGGACGGGGAGTCGTGGTAGCTTGTGGCCATCCAATAGCTGTCCGTCGGACCGAGATGGGGTGTGTGATGAGCGAAGAAGTAGCATCTGTGAGTCATCGAGATGACATCGTAGGCGAGGGCGTCCAGCAACTATGCAGTGCTCTCGACGACAACCTATTGGTGAATGTGGTGGGGCCCGGCGTAATGCGCCGACACTTATTTGGAAGAGCTGCCGCGGCGGTGGAGGGGACAGAGAGAATAATCTACAGCTTGGACGGTCGAATCCACGGCTATGGCGATATGGTGGAAGCCTTCAAGTCTGCGATGCCGGTATGCCATGGAAAAGGGGGCATCATCGTTGTCGATAACTGGTCGATGGGTCTCGTAAGTGCGGGAAATGCAGAGTCCTTTCGACGCTGGATTGAGTATATGGACCGGCGGTTTCATAGCTTGGTCTTCGGGACGGCGAGGCCGCTGGGATCGGCACTCGACGAGCGGGGGCAGCGGCTATTTCCTCCACGGAAATTGGCGGAGATGTGTCTCGTCCCATGCAATCAAATCGTTCCCTCCGAGCAGCGGGACCGCATCAATCCTGGAGTCGCTGCGGGAGCCGTAGCTGCAGCGCTCGCCACGGGAGTGGGAGCAGTCGCTATCAGTCGACACCTAAAAAAAAGTACGGATGAGCAACGAGAAGGCGGCGAGGAGGAGCCGACGACACTTGAGCGAGCACTGCGGGCCCTCAAAGGCGGAATCTTCGGTGGGACCGACAATTCGAGAAACGGCACGGAGTCCGGACGTGAAGAGGAACCCGGAGAGAACAAGAATGAAGAAGATTTGGATGAAGCGTTGCAGAAGCTCGTCATCGAGGATGAGGCGGCGGCAAAAGAGGTGACGGGTAAACTTCGGAGCTCCGGAAAGAGCATGTTGAAAATCGGCCAACTGCTGGCACGTGCGAAGGTATTTCGGGAGCGGCTCGACTGGATGAGTGACGACGAGCGCCGGGAGTTGGTGGCTCTCAGTGCCATTGACCCCTTCGACAGTGCGCGCGGTGATTGGAAGCGGCTCATAGAATTTGCCAACGAAGCACGGGAGTGGAGACGATTTTTGTGCCTCCTCGCCGAGCATCACCGACAGGTAGTCGAGGAATCGAAGGCCCTCGGATTCGAACTCCATGGGGATGATGCTGCGAACCTCCTTGGCATCCATCTAAAGAAGGTGGGGATGCAACCGGATGAATTTGCGGCCGGTCTTTTTCGGGTTAGCGATTTGATCCAATTATTTCCCGGATACAGGCCCGACGAGGAGGAACAGCGAGCTTTTCTTAGTCGCCAATTTGAAAAATGGCGACGCGACGAAGAACTCGATATTCGCAAACTGAAGAATGAGGATTCGGCGACAAATTCGAAACGAGAAGTGAAGAGGGTTGTCCAACCCGAAGAGTCCGTCGAATTCCCGTCTGTCGGTGAGGACGACGAGCGACGTCCGGTGCGAAAATTATATCGACTGCTCCTCGACCCGGAAATTGGAGGGGCACTGAAGGATAATCTGCAGTGCATCGACGATTACGCGGAACTCAGAGGTCCAACGGAAGCCCGTTTTTGCGAATGGGTTTATGCGAGAATGGAGAAGCGGCAACTTCTGGATGGATTGGCAGGATCTCTCTTGCTCTTCTCCCATGAAAAGAAGCTTCGAAAGCAACTCGGCCTTCCACTGGAATCTAAAGAGTTCTCATGGCCGGAGTCGCTTCGCGAAGTGCTCACCGAAATCGGTGTATGTGAACCGGAACTCGCTCCTACCCGGAAGGACGGGGAATATAAACTTCGCACGGCGAAGAAATATTTTTGCAATTCTCTTTCGGCAGAAGACATTGATTTACAGGCCTATAACGATGAGAAGGGCCTTCACGACGCCCGCAAGGGGTTGGAGAAGTCGTTACAGTTAATCGCCGTATTTCTGTGGCAGACGGAGCTAAAGGAGATGATGCGATCCGTGATCGTCGAGGGACGCCACGGATTTGAACCTGGCAGGTGGACAGATGTTGAAGGCGGCGAGAATTCAGAAACGTCAGACCTTCGTATCCTCAAGAGCCTCAAATCCAGTACGGCAGGTCCTCTCAATCACCTGTTGCGAGCGCTCTCCAAGGAGTGTGAGGCACAGGGAGTTCGGCCTCCCTTTTTACGTGGCGAGGAAGGCCGGCGAGAACTCTGGCCGGAAAAACTCTTTCAGCGTATCCGGTCGCTCCTGGAACCGCTCAATAAGCTGATGCATGAAGATCTCAAAGATTCCGAGGAGGACCGACAGCGCTTCCTCGAGCAAATTCCCGACCGGCTGGAAAAAGTCGTGCTGGCTATCGATGAGGACCTGCTTCGCATTCCCCGTCCCGTCCGGTTTTTCCGAAAATACCACGACGGCCACGGCGTCCACTTCGAGGGCTATACGAACGTTAACGAGCGTATCTGGTTCTACGAGGTCCGCCAGGACTACGAACTTGGGGAGGCCTATCTATTCCTGGCGGCCACCAATCCCTCGGCCGTAGACATGACCTGTGTACCCCGCTCGAAGGTGTACGAGGAGTGAGGCTTTTTGAGAAAACCTCGGATGGTTTCTCTGTCGAAGCGTTAGTCGGGAGATCGAGTGGCGAGAAAAGCTCGCCAAACGATTGATACCGACTCTTCGACAGGAGGCATTATGGGACGCCGTCCCGGTGGTGAATTGGCTGCGCGACCCCTTCATTTTATCTGGATCGCCGACTGCTCGTCGTCCATGGCGAGTGACGGCAAGATTCAGGCGCTGAATCAGGCAATTCGGGAGGCGCTGCCACATATGAAGGACGTGGCAGCGGACAATCCGAATGCCGAGGTGTTGGTGCGGGCCGTATCCTTTTCCAGTGGCGCCCGCTGGCATGTAGCTGACGCCACGTCCGTGGACAGCTTTCAGTGGCCGGATCTTCAGACCAGCGGATATACGGCGATGGGTGAGGCGCTGCGGTTGGTGGCGGATCAGATGAAACTGGAGGTGATGTCGAAGCGGGCGTTGCCTCCGGTGTTGGTGCTGTTGTCCGACGGACAACCCACCGATGATTTCGGCGCCGGACTTCAGGCATTGATGAACGAACCCTGGGGAAAGAAGGCGGTTCGCCTGGCGATTGCCATCGGATCCGATGCGGATCGACAGGTGTTGCAGCGCTTTATCGGACATCCCGAGATTCCTCCGCTGGAGGCGAATCATCCGGAGGCGTTGGTGCAACATATCCGCTGGGCTTCCACTGCGGTCTTGCAGTCCGTGTCGTCTCCCGCAAGTCGTCTGGCCACAGCCTCCCAGGTCGGCGGCAACGTGGTGATCCCCGACTCGCCGTCCGTCGAGGTAGACGATGTCTGGTGAGAGCGATGGTTGGCAAATACTAGGAGCCTCCGTTCGCGGCGCATCACATCGGCGAAAGGGCACGCCCAACGAGGATGCCTGGGGAATGTGGCGAAGTGACGACGGAGTGTTGGCGATGGGGGTCGTAGCCGACGGTCACGGCGATTCCCAATCGCTTCGCAGCCACGTCGGATCGCGGCTGGCTGTGGAAGCGATGCGGCAGGTAGTCCGAGAGCAGCGTGAGATATGGCGGGGAGCAAGCCGCAGCAGGGCCGAGCAGTTGGCGCAGCGAAGTGTGGAGATGGTCGTCCGGCGATGGCGTACGCTGGTAGCTCGCGATCTGATGAGTAATCCCCTGAGTCCTCATGAGTTCGACGGGGAGGACGTGGAGCACCCCGCAAAAGTGGTCCTCGATCCGATGCGGGCCTACGGTACGACCCTGTTGGCCGTCGTCGTTACTCCCAGATATTTCGTCTTATTTGGCCTGGGAGACGGCGACCTCCTCATCGTTGGCGGAGACGGCTCCTGTGAGCCTGTCTTCGCAGAAGACGAGCGCCTGGTAGCCAACGAGACAACATCCTTGTGCATGTCGACATCGATCGACGAGTTTCGTTTCCAGGTTCTGGAACGGGGTGGAGCGATTCGACAGGAGTTGGTCTTATTATGCACCGATGGTGTCTCCAATGCCTTTCGGCACCTCAATGGATTTTATCGGCTGGGAACGGATCTACTGGAGGATCTTTACAATCGGTGTGCTCGAGACATCGAGCGAGATTTGCCTCAATGGCTGGAGGACTTCTCCCACCAGGGCAGTGGCGACGACGTCACCCTCTGTATGGTGGTGGCACCAGATCTTCGAGCCACTGACGAAGAGGCGTCCGTGAACGAAGACATCTGCGTTCGACCGGAACGGTCCTTGAACTCGACACATTGGGATCAGGAGACAGAACCCTGTTCGCTGCCAGCCCGACACACCCCGGTACAATCCGGCGACTCCGGGCTTGGAGACGACATGGGGAGTTCAACGGGGTTGTGGTCCGATATGTGGGAATGGGTTTCGAGAACCTGGAAAAATAGCAAGGAAAGGCGATGACTATCAATACATTTGGCAAAGGTGCCACCTTACACACGAAGAGAGGAGGAGCACCAATTGAGGTGCGCGAGCACCTGGGAACTGGCGGACAGGGAGAGGTCTATCGAGTCGATGTCGACCGGGGAAGAACGATGGCCATGAAGTGGTACCTTCCGACGGCGGTGAGTCGTCAGCAGTACAGGCGATTGCAGCGTCTCATCGATCGGGGGGCGCCGTCGCCCGACTTTTTGTGGCCTGAAGAGATGGTGGTTTCCTCGGAGTCGAAACAAGGATTCGGTTATCTAATGGAGCTTCGTCCCCGGGGGTTTTTCAGCATCGTCGAGTTGATGGCGGGGCGTGTTAACCCCTCATTTCGAACCGTAACCACTGCAGCGATGAACTTGGCCAATGCCTTTTTATCTCTTCACTCGCGCGGTCTGTGTTACGGCGACATCTCCTTCGGCAATATCTTCTTTCATCCCCGGCGAGGCGAAATCCGAATCTGCGACAACGACAATGTGATCGTCGACGGAAGCGACGACATCACCGTATTGGGTACTCCTCGATTTATGGCGCCCGAGATCGTTTGTGGTGAGAGTCTGCCGAATTCGGATACTGACCGCTATTCGCTGGCCGTGTTGCTCTTTTATTTATTCATGGTTCATCACCCGCTGGAAGGACGGCGAGAGTGGGAAATTCACTGCCTCGATCTTCCGGCCATGGAGCGTCTGTACGGTGACGATCCGCTATTTATCTTCGACCCCGATGACCACTCGAACCGCCCGATGAAGGGGCACCAGGACGCGGTCAAATTGTATTGGGAGCTCTATCCACAATTCTTACGTGATCTGTTTACCACCGCTTTTACGCGAGGTCTCCGGCATCCGGAGGAGGGCAGAGTTCGCGAAAGCCAGTGGTCGAAGGCCATCGGACGACTACAGGACTCGATCATGAATTGTGAATGCGGGGCCGAGGTCTTTTACGACGTTCACTATCTGCGCAAGAGTGGAGGAGTATCGGCACCCTGTTGGTCCTGTGGCCAGAACCCGCAGCTTTCACCGAGGATGCGCATCGGCGATGCGATCGTGGTGATGACCGAGGAGACGACTCTACTCAAGCGTCATCTCTGTCGGTTTGCGAAGGAGCCAGGACAGGAGCGACCACTTGCCGTTTGTGAGCATGCAGGGGACGGGACTTTGGCGTTGGTGAATAAGACCAGCGAATCTTGGAGCGTGACCACTTCCGGTCACTCCACGCGCTCCATCGAGCCCGGAAAGGGCATTGCCCTTCGGGACGGACTGGAGATTCACTTCGGAGAGGTTCGAGGTCGCGTGCGGATGTAGTGCAGTGGTCTCTTACCGCAAGACCAAGAATCTGTTACAACTCTTGGCCTATACTCACTGGATGTATCGATGTGTGAGGGGCCATGCCGAAACGTACCGAAGCCGATATAAATGATCGCCTGCCGGGAAATGTATATTTCGTTCCCGACAAATTCTGGGGGTTTCGCGCCGTCGGGCGTGATGATCACCCGGGAGTCTGTCTGTTTTGCTTCGCTGAGTGCAATTCCGTGATGATGAGCAAGGGGACCGGTGCTTCATCAAAGGCTATGAATCGTAGCGAGAACCCCTATCTCGTCTTTCCGACGAAGAAGAATGGATTGACCAAGGAAACGGCCTTCGACTTGGTTCCGAAGAGATTTCGGCTGCACCGGGTGTTGCTGCTTGAGCCGGAACGCAAGATCGGTGAACTGGACGAGGCCGATCGAAAGGCGATGCAGGATGAACTGCGTCGAATCTTCCAAGTAGATCGGAAGTCGACGCACAAACTCTACGAAAAGGTGTGTAAGGAGGGGGAGTGAAGCCGACGCTTACGGAGTTATTTGCCGGTCTCAATGAAGAATCTTCCTTCTGCGAGGAGCTATTTGCCTCCATTCGCAGGCTGTTGGCCTGGGAATTGAGACGGCGTGGAGCGGGGAGTGGACTTGGGCCGTCCTGTTTTGGATGTACCGATTGGCATACCTGGGAAGATCTCTATATCCGCGGTGATACGGAGGAGGTTCTCAACTCCACGGGTCCTCTGCTAGATCTGGCTATCGACTGTTACGAATACGCCGTCATTCGGCGCTATTCGAGTCTCCGGGAGCAGCTCGACGTCAAGGATAATATCAACGGACTGATCCGCCTCAACGTGCGAAATTTCGTCACCGAGCGACAGCGCCAAAACGATCCCTGTGGAACGAAGACCTATCGAAATATTCGCGCCGCCGTCGAAGAATTACTCATCGACGGAGAATGGCGAGCCCAGGGGTTGAGCCGTGGTGTGGTTCATAACGATACGCGACTCTTCGTCAATGGCGCCTCCGAGGAGGAGGCAACGTCGCAGGGCGAACTCGATGAATGGATGGGAACCCTATCCGACACATTTAATATCGCCAGAGAAATCGGCGCCTCCGTCAACGACGAAGTTCAGACACGATTAGTTGAGTTGCTGCGCACACAGGGGGAACGTTTTCCCTGCGTGTTCTTCGGGGATTTGGCAGGAGTCTGGAAGAAGCGGGCGCGAAATGCCTACGAGGGAATCCGCTATCGCGAGAACGACGAGCTGGCCTGGTCTGGTGGTGGCGATGAAGAAGCGGGGCGGCGAGACATGATTCGTCATTGTGACGATCGCTTCGATTTCTTCGAGGAGATTGTCGAGGTTCAAGGTCGGCTCAGTGATCTGCGACGAGCGGTACAGAATTCCGGCTTCTACGCTCCGGTTCGAAAACGGCTATTGAAGATCTTGGATGTACTGGAGTCCGCCATTATCAACGATAGCGGGGAGAAATTTCCTTCTCAGGCCGAGATGGCACGGCGTCTCGGGGTCTCCACCAGTACCTACAACGACGATATCATGCGTCTTCGCGAACTCTATTTTAGGGAAATCTCGGACGAATAGGCGCAGGGCTCGTTACTTCATCATTATCAAGCCGCCGGAGTTACCCGGGCGTCTTAAAGAAAAGAGAAAGACGATGAACGACAGATTCGAGAAATTGCGCAAGAAGGCCTCCGAAGCGATAGGGAAGGCGAAGGCCCATAAAAGATCCGTCGCCGAGGGGGCTGGTGAGATTGCAGCGGGGAATCTCTACCTCTTTGCTGTGGACATGGAGTTGGCGCTGCGCTTTGCGGTCGTCATGAGCCATCCCGATGACGAGGAGTTGTACTTTCTGGTGCCCACCGATGATTTTTCTCTGGTGGGTTCCACGGATATCGCCGTCGAAGATCATCCACTGGGGCCGATGACACTTCGCTGCAATCACGGAACTTGGATGCCCGGCGAAGAACTTGCGGCCTGTCGTCTGGTGGGGCGTCTCGACGAGCGTTGGACCGACGCCGCGGCGCAGATGCTCTCCGATATGGTCACTGGGGAGTTGGATCCGACGCAGGAAGAACTGGAGACGGAGGAATTGGCCGAATACGACGAATGGGCGGCCATGGTGGAAAATGCGGTCGCAGGATTGGATGCATGGAAGAGACGAAAGGCGGTGGTCCTGGACTTCACGAAATTCCGTACTTCCGGCGAGTCTTCATCGAGACCAGACGCCGACCCTGTACGCCTGGCGGCTGCTTCCTCCGGTATCGAGGGTCAACTCCAGAAGTTGGAAGGAGCTTCGGGCTCCCAGAAGTGGGAGGTCACCCAGTGGGAGGGGGATGGTACGTTGTCGCTGCAATACGATGGTGAACAACTGAGCTTTGTCTACGAGGCCGAAGCGGAGGAGGCGCCAAAGATTCAAGCATCCCTCGATGGAGGGCGCCTGCGCAGCTTGGGATGGAGAAGCTTTCCCGGCGGGGGGCTGTGGCGTAGTGAGGGCGTCGACATAGAGGATGTCGTTTCCCTGTCAGTGCTCTCCGACGACGCCGGGTGGATCGAGATTCGACTACATGATTGATGTGAGCGGGGGACCAGGTGACGATGTCTTTGGGTGACAATGAACGCCGATTGCGAACGAATCCGGTGCTCGAACTGAAGGATTGGCTCCGGCGTCTGACATCGGATCGAGAGTTATGGCTAAAAAAAGGATCCCAGTTTGAGGCGTTGCTTCAAGCGCTTTGTAAAGAGGGTTTGAGGCTACCTGGCCACTTCGTACACGAACTCAATGCCGGTGGGTTTGAGGTTCCCCGTGGATTACGGGCAGCCGAACCACTTCGTCCCGGTGTGGTGGGACTCTTGTGGGATCGGAAGGCGGACCAGGGAGTTGTGACCCCTTTGAGGATCGAAGTCGTCGACGCCGGCGGTGACTGGAGCATCGCCGACCACCTTCCCTTCGATGCCGATGGGCTGCAGCGCCTCTTCATTGCTCTCGCACGCGAGTTGGGGCTTCCCGCTGCAGTCCCGGAGCGCCTGGCGTTTACCATCGACGATGGATTGGGAGTGCCAGCTCAGGGCCGCTCTATGAATATCGCCGCACTCCTCGGTGTCATTCGAGAGCTTGCTTCACCTGCCGAACTGCTGGATGCCGCCTGTGCCGTGTTGGAACCCGACGGCGACGACGGAAAGCTGCGGGCCAGTGACGGCGTGGAGGCGAAGCTCGATGCCTTCCGGCGGGAAATCGAGACCGGCACACTTCTGGTGCGACATTCGGACTGTCCGACAGCCGGGAAGTACGACGCATACTTCGAGGAGGTGTGGACAGTTCGCTCACTGAAAGAACTCGGCGAAAGACTCCAGAGCGCTGGTCTGCTCGCCGGCCTCTTCGAGAGGGTGATTCTCGACGAGGCGGATTTTCGCCGCATCAACGGCAGGCTCGAAGAATTACTCGAGAGAGAGCACGATTACGATGCGGTCATGGATCTGGCCCGTCGGGTACTCCAATGCGAAGCCTCTCCGGCGGTATCCGAGGAAAGGCTGGCAGTGGTTCGACGTGCACTACTGAATTCCCAACGGCATCGAGGCAGCCTGGATATATTGTCCAGGGAGCGGAGCCAGTTGGAGAAGCTGAGAAAAGCAGGGCGATTTACATGCTTTGAGGAAATAGCTGACGAGGCAGTTCATGTGGCTGCCAGTTGCTACGATCTCCACCTCTTCGACGAGATGGTCAACATCCTCGAGCTCTGGAAAGAACGAGTCGAGCAGGAGCCTCGGCTTCTGTCTCCCGAGTTGCGCTATATGCTCTTCAATACGCTGGCCCGGGGGCTAATGGCAAAAGGCGAAAGTGGGTGGAGTATGCTCTTCGAGCGCTCACTGGAGTTGCAGCGAGAGCTCGCTCCGGAACAGGTGCATCGTACCAGAAATTATCTCATTCACGGCCTTCTTCGCGCCGGCGAGTTGGAAAGAGCAGGACAGGAAATTGAAGCGGCCTTTCAGGACGAATTTCTCGACGGCTATTCGCGAAATTTTCTGTGCTTCTATCGAGCCGACTTGGCGCGCCGGAGTGGTGAACAGTGGGAAGACCCCGAGCTCGAAGACAGAGGTCTGAAAATCTCAGGGCCCGGCCATCCTACAGGGTTCTATTTCCAGGCCACTGCCCGCCAAAAAGGACGCAGCACGTCGGATCGACAAGCCCGCCTTCTGGTCTCGCGAAGACTCTTTCTCAAAGACGTCGATCCATTGCTGGAAGAGAATAAGAATTCCATCCTCTATCTACTCGCCACCGCCGTGGAATTGGCCTCGGCGGCCTACGCGGAAGACCGTCGGCGTTGGCGGCGGGAATGCGAATTTCTAGAAGATTTTCTCGAACCTCGGACGCATCGAGAAATGGCTCGTTATTACAAAGACGTGACGGCGCAGCTGGGTGAGGAGCCCAGCGTCGCCGTCGCCGAGAAGTTGCTGACCCAGGTGCCATATTTCTGACGTGTTTTCGTAATTTCTTTTGCCGGGAGTCAATCAATGCCGATGCTGATCATCAAGCGACGAAAGGGTGGGCCCGAAGAAGTGCAGGTCTTCGACCTCGCAGGACTCAACGAGGCGCTTCGCCAGGTCGGAAAAAAGGATCGGATCTCCTTTGATGATGGCGATACCTTCGTGGTGAAAAAGAAGATTACGGACGAATTGAAGCGCAAATTTCTCAATCAAAATGAAGGGGAGCCGTCGATGGAAAAAAAGAAGTCTAACGGCAAGAAGGACAGTTCGACTTCTGCGTCGTCCACAAAGACTTCGAAATCCGGAGGAAACTCGCGTACCGATCACGCGACGGCAGCACAAAACGAGAAGTTTCGAGCGATGATGAGGCAGTTGGAGTCTCGAGTTCAGGACGATCTATTGGGCTCCATACAGGAGTTGGGGAAAGGGCTGACAAACTCACTGAACGCGACGGCCGAGCAGTTGGAGAAGTTGCAGGAGGAGATTACGACCCAGGCAGCGGCCACCGGTGAGGCGCAGGGGGACTATCGAGTTGTGATGGAGTCCCTTCGCCAACTCCAAGAGGAGTTTTCCAGTCGTCTTTCCGAGGAGTCTATCCGCGACGAGATTCAGTCCTCTGTTGCTGATTCTGTCGACGAGGTGGAAGGGATTCTCACACGTAAACTTCAGACGCTGGAAGAGCGTTACGAGAAGATCGAAGACGAGCAGCAACGGCTGATCATTGAGCAGGACTTCATCGAGGAGCTGATCGACGAGAATCAGGAGACCTACAAGCGCTACAAGCCGGGCTATATCGAGGTGCTCCGACAAAAGATCGACGAGTTGGAAGCAGAAGAGGAAAAGCTTCAGAAGAAGCTGATCGACAAAAACGCGAAGCTCGACGAGAAGGAGCGCGAAATCGGCCGTCTTCGCGCCGATGACGACGTCGTGGAGCGCGAGGAGATCCAGAAGAAGCTCGAGAAGTTGGCACGGCGGGAAGCGGAGTTGGCGAGTAAGGAGCAACTGGCGGCGGAACGCGATCACCTACAAAAAAGGCTCGATGAACTCGAAGCGCTACGTCAGACCTATGAGGAAAACCAGGAGCGGGTGGAGCGGAATCGAAGTGATAAGCGCCACCTCGAAGAATTGAGAAGCGAAAAGGAAAAGCTCAACGAAGAAATCGTACAACTTTCGGCCAGAGAGGGTCGCCAGAAAAAGCGCGCAGAGCGATTAGAAGAACAAAAGGGGCAGCTCAACAATCGTCTGGATACGCAGGCAAAGCGAATGGCCGAACTGGAGGGAAAGCTCGATGAGTTAAGGGCCGAACGCGACGAGCTTAAGAGTCGCGAGGAGGACACACTCGCGAGAAGAGATGAGAATATCGAACGGCAGAAAGAGCTCGATCGTAGAAAAGTCGAAATCGAGCGTCAGCGCCAGCAAGCACTGGAGGGAATGCGAAATGACATTCAGGAGAAGTTGGCGGCCAGGGAAGCCCAACTCGAGGCGGAGTATCGAGACAAACGCGATGCCCTTCGCGGAGAGCTAACAGCGGAGATCAAAGAGCAATTTGAGGAGGAAGTCCGGAGACTGCGCGAGGAGCGCGATCGACTCACGCCGTTCAAGAAGAGCTACGACGAATTGGCGAGGGAGTATCAGAAGGTCACGGAAGACCAGCGCCAGTGGGAAGTAGAGCGAGACAAGAGAGAGCGCGAGCGGGCCGCCCAGGAAGATAAAATCGAGAAGGCGGAGGAGCGTCACAAGAGACTGGAGAGCCAACTCGAGGAGCTCGAGACGGCGAGGCAGAAACTCAAAAACACCATCGGTGAGCTTCACGGCAAGAAGAGTCAGATCGGCGCCGAACTCGAGGAACTCGAGGAGAGGCGGGAGCGTCGACGAGGCGAGCTAGAGGCAGACAAGGAAGGTCGCCTCGCCCCGATCTACTCGGGGATTGACGATTTCCAAGACTGCGAGTTGATGAGCGATATCGGCGCAGGTGTGCGCGCCGAGGCCGAGTGGCTCGACGGGGTTATGGGATCCATCGAGGAGGCCGGGTTTTATTTTCCGCCTCGTCTGGTCAAAGCATTTCACACCTCCCTCAAGATCGCCGAGTGGGCGCCCCTTACGGTGCTCGCCGGCGTCAGCGGCACCGGTAAGTCCGCGCTGCCCGGCTTGTACAGCCGATACGGCGGTCTCCACCACCAGCTCATCTCGGTCAAGCCCAACTGGGATAGCCCGCAGGATCTCTTCGGATTCTTCAACTACATGGACAATCGCTACAAGGCGACGGATTTCCTCAAGGCTCTGGTGCAGAGCCAGCAGGACCGCGACGATGGTGGGTTCGACGACCAGATGCTCCTGGTGTTGCTCGACGAGATGAATCTGGCTCGGGTCGAGCTGTATTTCAGCGATTTTCTCAGCAAGCTGGAGGCCAGGCGCGATTCCGAGAAGACTCCGACCATCGGCGTCGACATCGGTTCCGGCTTCGGTGAGGAGCCGGTCGTGCTCGGAAAGAACGTCCTATTCGTGGGTACGATGAACGAGGACGAGACCACCAACTCGCTCTCCGACAAGGTCATCGACCGGGGTAATGTCATCAGCTTTCCTCGACCCAAAACGTTGCGCGGCCGGGATGGTCGAGATTTGCCTGAGGGACGAGAGGAGCGTCTTCCCAAAAAGACCTGGCAGAGCTGGATCGTGACACCCGGAGAAGGACTCGACGAAGAGGTGCGAGACCGGATTCGGGATGCCATGAACCAGGTCAACCGAAACCTTCGAAAGGTAAATCGGGCCATTGGTCATCGCGTCTTGCAGGCCATCGAAAATTACGTGGCCAACCATCCCGACGTGCGCGGGATGAATGATAACTCCGACGATGCCTGGAAGAGGGCTCTCGAAGATCAGATCGCCCAGAAAATCATGCCCAAACTCCGAGGAGTGGAAACCGATACCGAGGCCGGTCGAGCCTGTCTGGGAGGTATTCGAGAAGTGCTGGACGACTATGCCGAGGAGCTGGTTGACGACTTCGAACAGGCTCGTAAGACCAGCTACGGGGCCTTTCGTTGGTCCAGCGCCGACTACCTCGAGGGGGGACGATGAGCAACGACTCGACTGCGGAGGAGATCCCGTCGCCGTGGAACGATCAGGCGCCGACCATCACCACGGCAGGACTGCGGGCCGGAGAGTTCGAAACCGCTGCGGAGAGCGCTTATTGGACAACCATGCTTTCCCTCGAGGATGTGGTGGCGCGCATTGCCGAACTCGACCGGCGAAGCTTCGAGGCAAAGCGACAGACCCTGTCGTCGGTTCTGGACAAGTTGGTGGTGTACCTGCGCGGTGAAGACCAACCGGTGCGTGATCTGCTACTTCGACTTAGCCCATTCCTGAAAGACGCGCTGGGAAATATCGAAGCCAGTCCCCGCACGAAGTTGGCGCGCCGCTACGAGGAGGTGGCTCTTCATAAAGTTCGCAACCAGGATACGCGCTGCTTGATGCGTCTTGCGAGGAGGCCGGGTCGCACCGTCGTCGAGAAGACGGCCCGCACTCGAAAGGCGCCGGCTGTCGTTCGATATCAATCCGTGGATACACCTGAGAATCGGCTCGTGCGGCGTATGGCTGCAGAACTATTTCGCGCCCTCGGCGCGCGCGGCGAGTGGGAGGGAGAGCTGGGCGGAATACAAGAGAAGTTGCAAACCCTGTGTCGGCGGATTCTCCGCGAATCGCCGATCGGAGAGTTGACTCCCATGGTGTTGGTGGAGTCAAATAACGTGCTCCTCGGTGATCCCGACTATCATACCGTCTTCAAGGCTTTTCGGGCCTTTCGTACCAGACAGGAGGGTTTCGATCGTCTGTGGAGGAAGGGAGATGAATTTGTGACGAAGGCTATCGCCTGGGCGATCCGGGCCGAGGTAGCCGCAGCCGAAGGCGTTTGGACGGACTTCTTTTACCTGGCGTCCAACGGCAACCGCGCCCAGCGGGTTAAACTGGGCGAGTGGACACTGAGCCAGGGCCTGGAAGCCGGCAA
>SLPW01000466.1 GCA_007131755.1 Myxococcales bacterium
ACAAATACCAGATCCGCCATCGCACCGGCTGTTCACCACGATAGGCCGGGCGATCCACCGTGGCGTGATACAATTCGGGTCGATATCGCGAAAATACTCCATCAAAGAGGTCGCGATAGCCCCCGGCCCCATCGGTCCCTTCGAAGACATCCGACTCCAGCCGCTCACTCTCCGGCGGGGCTTCTTCCGGCTCCACCGGCGCGACGCGACTGCGCTTCTCCTGGACCGCCACATCGAATCCTGCTTCGACGGGATCGGCGATCTCCTCTTCCAGATCCACGATGGGCTCGATGATCTCCACCGACTCGATATCGCTGAAGATCTCTTCCACCAACGGCACCCCCCGATCGGCGAAGATCCAGATCCCGGCGATGGCCACCGCCGCCACGGAGACCAACGTGGCCACCACCAATTTCAGATTGACGATTCCCGACGAGCCCGATTCATCGCCCTCTTTCCGCGCTTCGCTCATGATCGCCATCCAGTCATCAGAAATAATGGATCAAGTCGCCAGATTGGTGAGGTGTTTCATTCTACATTGTCCACCGGACGGCGAAAACCCCGCTGCGCCTGCGAATCGGCCTCGCCGACGACTTTTCCGTTTGACATCTGCACCTGCTCCCTATGTTTGCCGCCAATCGGACTTCGAATCGGTCCGTGCAGTCACAACACGACGGGGGTGAACCGAAGTCGCCGTACCAAGCGCTCGTAACGTCGACGTAGGCTGTGACGTTGGGCAGTTATGCGCTCGTCCAATCTCAATGTTGACGGGATTGGTTTCGCAAATTCTTTTCCTTTTTTTTCGAGAGGCATCGCATGGCCAACAACAAAAAGCAGCTCAGAAACTTCATCGACCAGGTCTGGAACCAGCAGAATATGGACGCCATCAATCATTTCGTCACCGACGACTACGTCGAGCATACTCCCTTCGGAGACTTCAACGGCGCCGACGAATTCCGCGGCTTCGTCTCCATGAACCTTCGCGCCTTTCCCGACTTCTCGGTTCGGATTCACGAGATCATCGCCGAAAACGATTGGGTGGCCTGCTATTACACCTCCAGTGGCACCCACAAAAAGGAATACCTGGGCATCGATCCCACGAATAACAGAATGGACGTCAACGGCTGCTATATGGGTCGGATGCAAAATGGAAAGGTCCTCGAGGCCTGGCATCAATTCGACGTCATGACCCTTTTGACCGGTCTTGAAGTCATCACCCCTGACATGCTCGGCGGCATGGAGGAGATGGGCGGCGGACGCGGAATGCGTGGCTGACGCATCGACTCTCGGCACCGGGGAGGAGGTGAGCCTTCTCCCCGGCGCCGAATGCGCCCCATCACCTCGGGATTCGCACCTTTACTTCGCCGGTCTCGCTCCACTGCCATTCGCTCTCGTCGCGATAATAGGCGTAGGCCACCGACGCCGGCACTTCGTAGCGCCCCGGCACGTCGGCGGTGGCGGAAAATCGGAAGCGATGCGAAGCCTCCGCCTCCAACTCGTCGAAGTATAGAATGATCTCACGTCCCGTGGTCTCGTAATAGTCCACCTCGGTGCGCTCGACGAGGGCCGCCAACTCACGATCCGAGACCTCCACCCCGGCGGGTGTTGTGATCCGGGCCACCGACATACCCAGCCCCTCATCTTCGAGGTTCTGAAGTTGGACGTGGATCGAGATCTCGTCGCCCATATTGACGGTGTCTATGTCCTGGACGGTGACGTCGAAATGAAGGGGGCTCTGTCCTTCGGCTTCGAATTTCTCCAGCCTCCACTCCAACTCCACGTCGTAATTCAGGGGCACCTCGGAGCGAATGACGATCTCCCGGTTGTCCTCCGACAGGGCACCTGCGATGTCGGTGATATATTGCGGGCGCTGGTCTTCGGTGGTCACATGAAGGCTTGCCACCTCTTCGCCGCCTACGCTGACCGTGACCGGACCTTCCGCAACGCCCACGCCTTCGCGCTCATAGGCCACCCTGGCCTCCAGCGCCATCACCGTTGATTGTGTGGAGCCCCACCATCCGGCGCCGGTCTTCTGGCCATCGAGCCATTCGATGGCTCGGGTGACCGCCGATCTGGAACCTCCGGCCTCAATCAGCGTCATCGCCGCCAGCCCCGTGGTCTCCACATTGAAGGCCCCACCGTAGCCACCGGCCCAGCTCCGTCCGGTGGTGGGGCGGAACCCTCCGTCACTGCTCTGGAAACTCTCCAGACGACGCACCCCTTCGCGGACCACGTCGGGGCTGCGATTGGCCGCGTTGAGCGCCGCCGTCGCAAGCGCCACCTCGTAGGCGCTGTCACTATCGGTGACCACCTCCTCGATGGCTTCGAATTGGGACTCAAAACCCGCGGTATGACCGGACCTTGCGAGCCCGTAGACGACGAAGAGTTCCGCCGCCTTTCGCCGCTCGCCAGTCATGCGCTGCCAGTTGGCTGACGATCCACCGCTCCAACCTCCGTCGTCATCGGCCAGGGTTCGCAAAAAGGCTACGGATCGATTGACCAACCCTCGATCGAAATCGTCGAGCATATCCTCCATGACCGTAAATTGGACCAGCGCCCAGGCCGTCAGATAGGCCTGCGCGCTGCCTCGACCGAACCACTCGAACCCGCCGCCGCTGATCTCGAAGCCCCTCATACGACCGTAGGCCACCTGGGTATGATCCCGGAGCATGGACTCCGTTTCCGAATCCAACTCCCCGGCCTGCTTCAGATACTCCCAGACCATGAGGTTTGGATGATTGCGACTGCTGGTCTGCTCGAAGCATCCCATGGGGCGCTGTGCCATGCTGTCCACCCCCTGGAGGGCCTCTGCGACGGGACTGGTATAAACGACGATCCTTCCGTCGGCGCCGGCTTCGGTCATCCCCATCAGGGGCACCTCGTGGCGAACCGTCCCCGGCAACTCCCCGGAGGTGGTCCAATCGCGTTTGAATCCGCGGGGTTCAATGGACACCGTGCGCGAAGCACCGTCCGTGAATCCCCCTCCCTGAACGAAGGCCTCGATGGTGACATTTTCGCGCGAATCCTCGATATCGATGGGCACATAGCGGGTCATCGTCGACTTCGCCGGAATCGTCACGTCGAGAGCATTATTGCCCGTGGCCAACGCTGCCGGTCCCTGCACGTCGAGCTCCACCGTCGCCTCTAACTCAGCCTCCGTGGCGTTTCGCAACGTCACGGGAAGATCCACTCGATCACCGCCGCTCAGGATTTCGGGAAGGCGGATCGCGGCGCTGAGCGGCACCTCCACGGGGGCCACCACCTCGCCATGGCCGAGCATTCCGCTCTCCGAGACGCCTTCGACGACGATGCGGTACGCCCCGATGGCCTCCGGCAGTTCGAATTGATAGGTCAGCCTTCCGTCGCTTCCCGTGCGAAGCGACGTATCCCAGGCGGCGAAGGCCACGGCGTCGTCGTCGCGCATATATCGCGGGGCGATGGGCCCGGCGTCTTCGGAGTCGTCGGTCCCCACGTCCGGTTCTTCCACAGGAGCAGCCACGGGCGCCGGTTCCGCAGGCGCCGCCGGCATGCTCCGCTCCTGCCGAGGGGCCGCAGACCTGGCACCGCCCGCAGGCCCTGCGCCACCTGTGGCTCCGAGGCTTTCGACACGGCCGCTCCCTGCACCACCACCAAACTCCATGGCTTCGGGCATCGCCATATCGAGACCCACGGCTGAATCGGCCTCCCTCATCGGCTGTGGCCGTGGCCCCACCCTACCACCAATCATTGCCGGCGGAGGTGGTGGCTTCGGAATCTCTGCCTCTCCCCCGTCGACGTAGTATTTTTCGCGCTGATCGCTCGAGCGCCAACCGCGGACTCCCATCAATAGCTCGAGGCCGAAAGCCGTGTCGGCGTAGAGGTCGAAGAACTCGTCGGCCTCATCCACGTCGCCCCAGAAGTGAATATCGTCGGCCATCAAGAGCAGCCGTGCCAGAAGCGACGGCGCGTCCAGGTGCGCCGCCTCGGCGTGCACCCTGTCGTCCACCGCGGCCAGCACCAGATCGGCCATCAGCGGCTCCTCCTCCAGCCCGGCGACGCTCACCGCCACCGACACCGTCTCTCCCGGGTGATAGACCTCTCGGTCCAATTCCAGGTCGATCTCCATCTGGGCCCGGCGGCCCCGAAAGCCCACTCGGTCCGCGAGAATCGAGATCTCACCAGGGTTCGCCCTCTCCACGATCCCGTCCAAGACCGGTCTATCCGTGGCGACCGTGACCCGCACCGTTCCCGCCGGGCGAGGCCACTCATCGTCGTCGGGCCGAAGATAGGCCACCGCCGGCTCGTCGGGCCCGGCGACCATATAGGCCACGTCGAATAATTCGTCGCCCATGGCCCCCAGAATTCCCACCGTCCGGTTCGTCGTACACCAGGCGCCGACGCGCACGCTGTCGGCCACGGAGTCGAAATCGTCGTACATCCTCAGCACACAGCCCTCGGCCTTGATCTTCGGAAGATCGAGCATCTCGTCCATCTTCGGATCCAGCACCTGAAGGCGGTAGCTATTTCCCTCTTCCGGCGTGAGGTCAAAGCGGCCGCGACCGCGGTGCTCCGTCTCCACATCGGTGACGATATATCCGTCCTTGTCCAGAATCCGCCCCGTTATCTCCACCGGGTCGCCCGACAGGTCCGTCGCCTCGAAATACACCCGACCGGGCAGCCCCTCCACCAGATCTCCCCCCTCGGGCTTGAAGGCCACCTCGATCTCGTCCAGAGCCAGCGGGATCGGCCACACCCCGGTCTCCACCATCCCTCCCTCTTCGATGGACAAAACCAGCGAGGCGTCGTCGGTGGCGATGCTGTCTGGAAGATCGAACTCCACCGTCGTTCGCCCCGCCGTATCGAGCCGCTCCGAGACATCGGCGACGTGACTTCCTCCAATCTGTACGTATCCCTCCAGGTCGGCTCCGGCCATGGGATCTCCCGTATCACGCCGGATCTCCACCTCGGCCACCACCTCTTCGCCCTGGCGATATGCCTGCTGTTCGAAGTCCACCTCCTTCAAAAAGCGAGGGGGCTCGAATTGAGAGATCAGCACCGGCCTTTCGAAGACCTCGTCGTCCCCGTCGGTGACCCGAAGCTTCCACTGGCCTCCCGGTTGATCCTCGTCGATCTCGAAGACACCGGTGGCCATGCCCCGATCGATCTCCACCGTCAGCTCCTCCACCACCGAATCACCGGGGTCGACGAGCTCCACCTCCACCTCCTCGCCATGGGCGGCCAGTCGGAATCCGCCCGGCGATAGATGCCAGCTCTGCCAGCGAATGGGCTGTCCCGGACGATACATGGGTCTGTCGATGGTGACGTGGACGAATTGGCGCGACTCGGACTCGAAGTGCTCACGATAGGCCTCTTCGAAATCGCCGAATGGATCGTCGTCCAGGCGCGTGCTCTCCGGCGGGGCCTCCTCCTTCTGTGCCGGCTCGACGCGGACGACCTCCTCCGCCTCTTCGATGAAGTCCACCGCCTCAATTTGCTCAATGGCAGAGATATCCTGGACATCGTCGTCTTCGGCCACTTCTCGAGGGACCAGATCGTCGTCGGAAAAGAACAGACAATTTCCAATCCCAACGACAACGGCGACGAAAACGGCCAAAAGGACCGCCGTCGCCGCCGCATGATCGCCACCTGTGCGGCGGCCATCTTCCGACTCCCCGCCGCCTGCTTCCGATTCGTCCTGCCGAACCTCTGACTCCTCGCCATTGCCGTTCGACTCTTCGCTCCTGGACTCCTCTGCCATAGCTGGCCTCCTCATCGATACCCGTGGGTTCACCTTTGCGGTCGGTTGACAGAGCGTAACCGATCCGCGCTCTTATGGGTATCAACGAGGGCGAAGCGAAATGGATCTAAAAAAAATCTAATCTCTACTGTGGGGTGTCCTCAATGTCGTCGGATCTTCGACGTGGGCAGCAGGTGATGGTCTCCCCGAAACCACCACCCACCACCTATTACCCACCACCTATTACCCACTACCTACCACCTATTACCCACCACCTATTACCCACCACCTATTACCCACTACCTGCCTATTACCTACCCTCACGTCACCCCGATGTCCTCCATCATGTCGCGAATCTCCTCGTAATGCCCCTGCAATTCCTGGTGCATCTCGGCCAGCGACTCGTGGCGGTCAGCCAACTCGTCGCGATCGACGTCCCGGTTCAGATCGATCATTTCTTCGTTGATCGTATTGAGCTCCGAGTGGTGTTCGATCATGGTGTAGACGTTTTCGAGCTCGAACATGGCCGTCGGGTCGTCCCAGTCTTCACGGGCCGGCTCGTCCATCTCCTCTCCGGCCTGCGGATTGTCCATGGCCGGTTCCATCTCCCCGTGCATCTGCTGATACAGGGCGGTGTAGTCTCGGTATTCGGCGCCCATGCGTTCTACGAGGGCGAAGAGTTCGGGATCGATCTCATCGGCTTGATCAAGCTGCTGATACTCCTGGTCGAGCTGGGCGTATTCGTTCGTCAGCTCTTGATGCATCTGCTCGATCTCGGTCTGAAGCCGCTGCATCTCCTCGGCGTGCTCATCGACCTCTTCTTCTTCGACGACGGGCTCGTCGTTGGGCTCTGTAATCTCCGGCTCTTCCGGCGCCGGCTCACAGGCTATGGCGCCGATGAGAAGCGCGAAAATGGCTACGATTGCGATCTTACTTTCGATGTTGAACATCACCTACCCCCTTCTTCTGAAGGTCCGGGACCGCTTCGGTCCCACTGATGGTACGGCTGAGCCACTAAATCTAAGCAGCGATCGAGGAGCACCAAACTCCATGAGGACTCACCCTCTCCAACCCCGACCCTCCCTGCGGTCAGACCGGGTCACCACAGGCCTCGGCACACTTCGCCTCGGCGGCGGGTAAACTACAGGCACCCGCAACGGCGACGCTTCCGACGTCATTAGCCCCGCCAACCCCTGATCTGCGATAGGGGTCGTAGTACCACTTACGCGCAGCGCCCGCGTTTTTCAGCGGCGCCTGTGGTCACCCCATCCGATGATGCGTTGTTTGCATCGAGGGTGGGGATCGGGCGATAATACCCCTGAATCACTCACCCCCGCCGAGACGACGCCATGCCCCGAACGCTGACCATCGCCCTCGCCGCCATCTTCGCCTTTTCCTTCACCGCCTGCAGCAGCGAAGAGCCAGTGGA
>SLPW01000464.1 GCA_007131755.1 Myxococcales bacterium
CATGCCACGAACTCTGCCAAAACTCTTCTTCGACCCCATCACGCTCAAACACGACAACGGTGCGGGTCACCCGGAGCGCCCGGGTCGGCTGCGAGCGATCCGCGAGCACCTCGAGGCTCGCTTTCCCGACGTAATATTTCACCGCGCTGACCCCGCCGAACGCGCTGAGATCGAGCGCTTTCACGACCCGTCCTACGTCGACCACGTCCTTTCCTTGAAGGGACGACAGGCCCGCCTCGACCCCGACACCGCCCTGAGCCCGGACAGCGTCGACGCGGCGCTGGCTGCCTGTGGGATGACCATCGCCGCCATAGACTCCGCCATCGCAGGTGTACCTTCCTTCGCGCTCGTGCGCCCCCCGGGACATCACGCCGAGCGCGCCCGTGGCATGGGTTTTTGTCTGTTCGGAAACGTAGCCATCGCCGCCGACCGCGCCACAGACCACCCCGACATCGAGCGTGTCCTCGTCATCGACTGGGACGTCCATCACGGAAACGGCACCCAGAACGCCTTCTACAATCGCTCGGACGTCCTCTTCTTCTCCACCCACCAATCGCCTTTTTACCCCGGCACCGGTGCTGTGAGAGAGACCGGCCGCGGCGAAGGACGGGGGCATACGATAAACGTACCCCTTCCTGCCGGAAGCGGCGACGCCGCACTCAGCGATGCATTTCGGACCATCCTTCGGCCCATCGCCGACGAATACGCCCCGGATCTGGTCATCCTCTCCGCCGGATTCGACGCCCACTGTCTCGATCCCCTGGGCGGCATGCAGGTCACCACCGATGGCTTCGCTATCCTCTGCGATATCGTGCAACGCATCGCCGCCGATCACTGCGACGGTCGCCTGGCGCTGGTCCTGGAAGGCGGATATCACCTCGACGCACTGGCCAAATCCGTCGTGCGCTGCGTGGAGCTCATGAGCGGCATGGAGATCAACGGAGCGCCCGCCGATGAAGCCCCCATCGTTCCGGCTCGTTCGGCCCTGGAAGAAGCGCGCCGCGTTCATGAAGAAGTCTGGCCGCTGTGAAAACGCTGATCGATTCTGTCGATTTCGAGCACGATGCCGACTCACCTCTACACGTCACCCTATCCAAACCCGGGAATTTCGACTACAACTCGCGACTCCAATATGAGTTGTTCCCGAATGATTCTCCCCCGCCGTTGAACCACCATGAAAGACACTCCCCCTCCCAGCGACGCCGAAGAACTCGCCACCGACCACGTGGAAACCGATGTGACCACCCTCGAGGTGGACGGACGCCAGATCATCCTCATTGGCACCGCCCACATCTCCCAGGAGTCCGTGGAGACCGTGCAACGCGTCATCGAGTCCGAGCAGCCCGATACGGTCTGCGTCGAACTCGACAAGGAGCGCTTCAAATCTCTCCAGCAAGGCCAGAAGTGGGAAGAACTCGACCTCATCGAGGTCATCAAACAGAAAAAACTCCTCTTCTTGATGGCCCGCCTCGCGCTGATGTCCTTTCAGAAGCGCATGGGGAGCTACACCGGCGTGAAACCGGGCGCTGAGATGAAGGCCGCCGTCGAACAGGCCGAGGAGCAAGGAGCGGCCGTAGAGCTGGTGGACCGCGACGTCAAGGCAACCCTCCTTCGCGCATGGCGCATGACTCCCTGGTGGCGCCGAAGCATGCTCGCCGTCAGCCTCATCGCCGGAATCTTCGACAGCGGAAAAGTCGACGAGGAAGACCTGGCCGAGCTTCGCCAGGTACCAAATATCACGGAGATCCTCGACGAATTGGGCGAGGTGATGCCCTCTGTTAAGGGAGTGCTCGTCGACGAGCGCGACCTCTACATGTCGCACCGCATCCGAAACTCCCCTGGCGAGCGAATCGTCGCCGTCGTCGGCGCTGCCCACGTTCCGGGCCTCATCCGCCACCTCAGCGGTCCCGACGACGCCGACGCCGCTCGAGCAGTGGAGTATATCCCACCGCGCTCCAAAGTCTCCCGCATCCTACCCTGGCTCATCCCGGCCATTGTCATCGGCCTCTTCGTCTTCGGATTCTTTCGCGCCGACCCCGATGAATTTCGCGAGGCCTTCATCGCCTGGATCATCGCCAACGGAGCTTTCTCCGCCACCGGCGCCATCGCTGCGCTGGCCCATCCGCTGACCATCGTCGCCGCCTTCGTGGCTGCTCCCTTCACGTCTCTGAATCCCACCATCGGCGCCGGCTGGGTCTGCGCCTTCTGTCAGACCCTCTTTGCCCCTCCTACGGTGGACGATATGGAAAGAGTGGGAGACGATATCTCCCAGTGGCGAGGATGGTGGAAGAACCGCCTGGCGCGGATCTTCACCGTCTTCTTATTCACCTCTCTGGGGAGCATGATCGGAACCTTCGTCGCCGCCCCCTGGCTCATCAATCTTCTATGAGTACCGGGCCCTCACAGGGGCCTGGCCTCTCGCACGCGCAGCGGCAGGTTTTCCCGGTCGATCACATCAAACTCACAGGCCAATACGGCGAGGCGAACGATCTCCACTGCTTCGGCTACCTCTCCCGGATAGTCGTAGGCATCGAGGGCCTGTTCAGCCATTCGCGAGAAGCCTTCAATCTTCTTGTCGTAGCGATGGGTCCACTCCTCCAACCATAGCTCCAATACAGAGAGCCGAATTCCATGTCGGTGGCGAAACCTGGGGATGACCACTTCGCGATGTGACAGAAGCTCCTGCAACACCTCCGAGCGGCCATCGAAGACACTTCTGCGATCTGCATCTGGCGATTCGAAGCTCAGATAGAGCCGAATCTGCTCTTCCTCGCACTGATGGCACAGCGCCAGCAACCGCCCGTCATCGCAGCGCTGGGCGCCGCGCACGTGAAGACTGCCTTCGAAGCCCTTCAACAACCCCGGCCCCGTACCTCCACCGGCGTCGCCCAAAATAGTGTTGAGACGCGCCTCCGCCCGCCTATGAGCCGTATCGATGATCGCCATTTTGTCGACGTCATAACCGTCGATGAGATGCCCGCAGTAGGCGACGAACCCCTTGCCTGCCCCCACCGCACCGCCGAGGGCGATGGGCTCCGGTGTATCCAGAAGATAGTGCAAACCGTCCACCAACTCCGGCTCCAGCAACTCCAGGTCGCCTACCACTTCCGGATGATTCGGCCGGTGCGTAATCCCTTCGAGCAACTGGCGCCGCTGGATCCGCTGTGCCTCCACTTGTGCCTGATCGCGCTGCTGGATCAGCTCCGCCATTTCCTCTTGCGACTGCTCCACTTCCTCACGAGTTCTCTCCAGCTTTCGCCGAAGCGCCGGTGAAGCCTCCTCATTTTTACTGCCTGCCCCGCCGGTGACGGTTCCCGCCGATTTCGCCGCCTTTGAGACCACCTCAATGAGCGCCGCCGACGCCACAGGACCGGTCCACAACTCCTGGGCCCGGTCCAGAGTTTCACTGGAGGCATAGGAGGGAACGTCGCCCTTCGAAGATTGCCGCTTTCCGATCAGCGCCATCTCCACTTGATTGCCCTCCAGCTTGAGGCTTCCCCGCGGCTTCGACAGCACCACGGCCAGCGAAATCCCCATGGCGTTTGCTATCCCCGCCATGGGATCACTATTTCGGTCCACTCCTTCCGGCAGCGGAACCCTCGTCTGCTCGGCGAATAAGATCTCCACCGCGTCCGCCATGGCGTCGTCGCACAAACGGGTTTCCACATCGCTCTTCGTCAGCCCCACCTCCACCGTTGCCGCGTCGACTCTGGCCACGATTCGTAGGTCCGTATGGGGCATCTCCAGCCCCATCTCTCGCAGATAGCGCCGGATCAACTCCGCCCGCGAATGCCGATCCGACACCTCACCCATCGCCGAATTCACCCCGTATCTCACGGCGAACAGCACGTCTCCGAAGACCAGCAGTGACGGCACGGCGACGGCAAACCAGCGCCACCTCTCTTCCTGAAATGTCTGTGGATCGAGGACCAACGCCAACATGGCTGCGAATAGGGCGATGACCACCACCCCTCCGAGATAACCCTCTCTTTCTCCGAGCCCGAAGAGGGACTCCCCTTCCGACCCTGCCGCCGCCAACTCGTAGATGACGAACAACCCCATCACCAACGCTGCGCCGTGCAGGGCATCCTCGGGATGGGGAAAGACCTCTGTCGTCATCGCGACGATGATCACCACTGCGACCAATGCTCCCAGCCCCAGCGCGATCAGCCCCCCTCTCAGTCCGTCAGATTGGCCGAATTGGCGTGCGAAGATCGCCAGCGGTCGCATCAACACCAAGCCCGCAATGACTCCTGCCACCAGCAGTTGATCCGCCAGCACCCACTGAAATGCCAGCACCAGCAAAGCGATCCAGGCCAGGCACAACGCTCCCAGGCCAATGCAATAGGCCGCTTCCGGATCCAGCGACTCCGCATGCAAGCGCCACACCACCCCCACCAGCAACAGTGCCAATAAGAACGTCAGCAACACTCCCGGGTTTCTGGTGTCTCGCTGGACATAGATCTGACCCGTAAACTCGGCATTCGTGCGCTCGAAGGTCAACACGGCGTCCGGGTTATTCGCCATAATATTGCGCAACCCCTCGGGCCCCACCTTTCCACGCAGCAATCCCCCGTCCACCTTGACCAATTTGTCGTCTTCCTCCACCCCCGGCGGAAGCTGTCCCGCCTCTACCTCTACTCCCTGTGGAAGTTGAAAGCGGTGCACCGGCCGCAGCAGTTGGTATTCCAGGGCCACCACGTCGTCGCCCCATTGTGCCTGGAGCTCCTCGTCATAGCGCTGAACCTCTTCCTGCGTCAGATAACCGTCGGGCTCCTCCACCGCCGGCGGATTGGCCTCTGCGACCAGGGGGCCCAACAGCTTTCGCAATTCCCTCAAATTATTGATCTCGTGCCATTCCGCCGTCGACGAAATCGCGCGCAGCCTGTCACCGCGCTGAAATTTCTGCTCCTCCGTGGCCATGTCTCGATCCACCGCCACATGGCGCACCGTCAGATCGGGCTCCAACAGCATTCCCAGATCGGGCAATCCGGCCAGCCGAGTCCAGGCGAGGACAGCGCTAATGACTACCAACACAACCACCACGCCCCAGATTGCCGCCGAACCTCTCGTGTTCATTCCTTAATGCCGTCCTGAATCATCTTGCTGGGATACCGGATCGCCCGCTACCATATACCGGGGATTTCTCAACTTGCACATGGTAGAACTCATCAGCCCGTGACGAAACTTTTTTCCCGCATATCCACTCCTCTTCTGATGCTGGGAGCAGCGATCACACTGATCGTCGTCTCCATTCCTCTGTCCGCGCCGCAGGCCGACGACGACGGCGAGGCCTCGCTCGTGGCCGCCGAAACCATCGATCGTCCACGAACCCTGACGCTGCGCGGCTTCGATCCCGAGCCCACCCGGCGCCTGGCGATGGAGGTCACCGACGGGGCCATCGCCGCCGCCGCCCACAGTTCTCTGGGACGACGACACCTCCCCGACATCCGCGGGGACTACCGAGATATCCTCGGCGGCACCACCCTCACCGACGGCTCCCTTTCCCTCGGAACCATTCGAGAGGGCTCACTAAAAAACGCCGCCGCCCTGCCCCTGGAGGGCGACCACCACGAGGTTATTGAACGCCACCGCAGTCGCAACACCAACTACGGCACGGAAGAACTCGTAAACGCCATCGAACGAGCGGCCCGAAAGGTACGCGAAGAACACGGCGGCGCTCCGCTTCGAATTGGCAATATCGGCTACGCCCGCGGCGGCGCCATCCCCTGGAGCCGATCCCACCGGGCCGGGCGCGATGCGGACATCGCCTTTTACGCCGTCGACGAACAGGGGCGCTCCGTTCCCACCCCCGACCTCTTCACCTTCGACGACGAGGGGGTGGGCGAAAAGGACGACCTCTACTTCGATATTCCCAGAAATTGGTCCCTCGTCCGGGCTCTCCTCACCGATCCGGACATCGTCGTCCAATGGATGTTCGTCAGCACGGGTCTGAAAATCCTCCTCATCGATCACGCCATCGAGATCGATGAGGACCCCGAGATCATCGAGCGTGCCATCAACGTCCTCCATCAGCCCACCGACGCCCTCCCCCACGACGACCATCTCCACCTGCGTATCGCCTGCACCGAGGCCGACCGACTGGCCGGCTGCGTCGACTGGGGGCCTCAGTGGCAATGGCACGACTGGCACGAACCAGCCCTCTTCGCCCGCACCCGACAGATGCAACGGGCCTTCGCCGATCCCTCACCACAACTGCGGGCCCAGGCCATGGAGTATCTCCACGAGATCCGCTCGCCATTCGCCCCCGAAGTGGCCCTCCAATACGGGCTCACAGATCCCGATCCGGACGTCCGGGAACTGGCCTTCGAGCTGCTCGGTGATATCGCCATCGGCTCCGACGCCGGGATCTTCCTCCTGGCTCGGGCATTGGACAGCGAACTCGACGACGACGAACGCCGAACGTTGTACGGCTCCCTTCGCCGCGCTCAATCCCCGAGGGCTTCCGACCTCGCCATGGAGCGCTACCGCGATGGCGAATTGGACGAAGACGAGCGAGCATTGGCCGTACGTGCTCTCGCACAGCGTACCGACTCCTCGCTTCTCCCCCAACTTATCGACGCATTGCAGTCCGAACCGTCGTCGAAACTGCGAGAACGGCTAGCCGCTCAACTCTATCGAATCGCCGCCCGCACCGACGGAATCGATTGGGGCGAAGAAGAGCTCACGGAAGAACACGAAGTTGCGCTGCAGCAATGGCGGCAGTGGTGGGAGGAGGACGAACCGGAAAGACAACAGATTCTCGAGGAATTCGTCCTGCAGCGCGGCGCCGAGGAATGGAAGGACTTGCACGCCGTCGACGATCTCATCGCCCAGCTTCGCGGCGCCGAGGACTGGGAGATCTACAACCTCAACCGGATCATCTCCGCCTGGACCGGACGCTGGGCCCCTCAGTATTGGGCCAATGATGGCGACGCACACCGCTTCTGGACCCGCTGGTGGAATCGAAATCAGGACCGCCTCCTCAACGCGCGCCCCAAACCCTGGGACGACTGGGAGGCTCATTAGATAAGCCCTGGGCTACCTCACAAAGCCCTCTCCACGAGGCACGAGTGGGGAGGTGCCGCAGCGCAGCG
>SLPW01000398.1 GCA_007131755.1 Myxococcales bacterium
CCAACGCGACGGTCTCCGGCAGCTCCGGATGGCCCTGATCGCCCTGCGTCCGGACCGGATCGTCGACGCCCTCCGATTCGGTCTCCGGCGACGCGCCGACATTCTTCGACGGCACTCTATGACTTGCAGAAAGACGCGACGGCGGAGGCCTGTCGTTTCGACTGTGATATAGACTCGCCAGCCCGTCGGCCACCTCATGAGCCGTGGGGCGGTCGTCCATCTCCTTTTCCAGACAGCCGTGAATCAGCTCCACCAGAGGCGCGGGCAACTCCCGATGATCCGTAATCGGCGTAATCGGCGCCCGCACGTGGGCCAGCATATTGCCCTCTTCGATCCCCACCGGGAGCTCGCCAGTGAACAATTCGTAGAAGGTCGCCCCCAATTGATAGACGTCGGTGGCACTGCTGAGCTCCGGCCCCAGGACCTGCTCCGGCGCCATATAAGCCGGCGTGCCCCGCATGGCCGTCCCCTTGGCCATCAGATGTTCCAGAGAGCGGGCAAGCCCAAAATCGATCAATTTCACCCCCCCGCCGCTCTCCAGCATCGCGTTCCCCGGTTTTAGATCGCGATGGATCATCCCCTGATCGTGCAAAAACCCCACGGCCACCGAGAGCTGGTAGGCCACGATGAGTCCGTCCTCCACTCCCAGCGGTCCCCGCTTTTGGAGCAGATCGTCGAGATTTTCTCCCTCCACCAGCTCCGTGACCATCACGTCCAGACCGTCCAGGGTGGTCACGTCGTGAATGCTCACCAGGTGGGGATGAGAAAGAGGCGCCATCTGGCGCGCCTCCTGCAAAAACAGACGGCTCGCCTCGTCGCTGTCCTGAAATTGAGCGTTCAGAGTCTTGACGGCCACTTCGCGCTCCAGGCGCGTATCCCGGGCGCGATAGACGGTGCCCATGCCTCCCTGGCCCAGCGCGGCGTCGATGCGATAGCGACCGCCGAGAATCTTGCCCTCCAGCCCCGTGGTCTGCTTCGAATCCTTTACGTCGACCACCCGCATGGCGTCGTCGCGAGCGATCTCCACGTCGCGCTCCACCCACTCTTCGCCGACGAGCACCTCCACCCGATACGATCCGGGGGGCAGGTCGATATCGAGCTGCCCCGCATCGTCGAGATGAAACTCCTCTCCGTCGGGAAACCTAACTCGCGCTTTCGCAAGTGGGCGCGACAATGATATGAACATCAATCTTGTAGACACGACGTATACGACATTTCTGGAAAAGGAATCATCGAACCCGGTTTCTCAGGACCAACTGACTTTAGTCCGAGCTTGGAGGACATACAAGACCATGGGTTTCGTAACGATTTCTTGAGTCAACTTTCGCGAGGTCGTCCCCGCTTCATCGTCATATGACCAGAGGATGTGAAGATGCCCGAAAACGAAATTCAAGTACTATTGGTGGAGGACAATCCCCTTCACGCTCGAATGCTGCGCGGCTTTCTCGACGAGATCCGCACTCCCCGATTCCCCGTGGCTCACGAGGACAACCTGACGGCGGGACTGAACCGGGCCGAAGAGCAGAGATTCGACGTCGTTCTTCTGGATCTGGTCCTTCCCGACAGCCAGGGGCTGGACACCTTCCTTCGCTGGAAGGCCCGCGCTCCCCACGTTCCGGTGGTGGTCTTGACGGGCCTCGACGATATGGGGCTGGCCACCCGGGCGGTGGAAAACGGCGCCCAGGACTACCTGTTGAAGAGCCAGATCAACGGGGCGCTGTTGAGCCGCTCTCTTCGCTACGCCGTCGAGCGCATCCGGGCCCGAAGCGAGGAGTGGGACTCGCCAATGTTTCGGGTGGCCCACCAGCAATTTTTGAAGGCCGCTCAGGTGGTGGAGCTCGACGACAATATCCGTCAACGCTTATTGTTTCCCCAGCGCACCCAGGTGCTGTCGCTGCCCTTTCGCCGCGACGGCTACGACCAGGTGGAGACGGTCTTCGGCTACCGCGTCCAGCACGTCTTGACCATGGGCCCCACCAAGGGCGGGGTGCGCTATCACCCCTCGGTGAGCCTGGGAGAGGTGGCGGCGCTGGCGATGTGGATGACCTGGAAATGTGCCCTGATGGGTCTTCCCTACGGCGGAGCCAAGGGCGGCGTGCGCATCGATCCCCGGGGGCTGTCCAGGCGCGAATTGCAGCGATTGACCCGGCGCTATACCTCGGAGATCATTCATATCATCGGCCCCGACAAAGATATCCCGGCCCCCGACCTGGGCACGGACGCCCAGGTGATGGCCTGGATGATGGACACCTACAGCGAGCAGGTGGGCCACACCGTCCCGGAGGTGGTCACCGGCAAGCCCGTCGTCCTCGGCGGATCGGTAGGAAGGGAGACGGCCACCGGCAAGGGCGTGGTCATCCTCATCGAGGAGATGGCCAAATATATGAGCATCGATCTGAGCGGGTCCACCGCCGTCGTCCAGGGATTCGGAAATGTGGCCAGCGCCGCCGTCAAATTCCTGGAACAACTGGGGGTGACCATCCTCGCCGTCAGCGATGTCTCCGGAGGCGTCTACAACTCCAAGGGATTGTCCTACGAGTCCCTGTCGAATTATGTGGCCGAAGCGGACCACGGCACTTTAGAGGGCTATACCGAGGGCGACCGCGTCACCAACAAAGAACTTCTGGAGCTGGAGTGCGATTTTCTGGTGCCGGCGGCCATCGAAAACCAGATCACCGCCGAGAACGCCGACCGCATCAACTGCAAGGTCATCGCCGAGGGCGCCAACGGACCGACCACCACCGAGGCCGACGAGATCCTCATCGACCGCGGCATCCACGTCATCCCCGACATTCTGGCCAACGCCGGCGGCGTCACCGTCAGTTATTTCGAGTGGGTCCAGGGCACCCAGAACTATATGTGGACCCTGGAGGAGATCAATCAGAGGCTTCGAAAGATCATGACCGAAGCCTTCCATCGGGCCCTGCAGCGCTCCATCGACAACGACCTCGACCTTCGCACCGCTTCGCTTTGCGAGGGCATCGAACGGGTCACGGAGGCGAAATTGATCCGAGGCCTCTTTCCGTGATGGGAACAGGCAATGGCGAGCGATGAAAATACAGCGGCCGCCGTCCGAGCCATGCGCTGGTGGGCAGCGCTGGCCGTCGGCATCGTGGGCCTGACGTTGACCGTCATCAGTTGGGACCGCCTCGAGCGCACCGAAGAGGCCCTTCTGGAGACCCAATTCCAGCGCGACGCCGAGATCATCACCGGCATCATCCAGCGCGATATCGACCAGCACCTGGACGCCACGAAAGCCCTGATGGCCTTCTTCAAGGGCTCTCAACAGGTGACCCGCGAAGAGTTTCGGGTCTTTGCCGATATCTACGCTCTGGACGTCCCGCCCATCGAGTCCGCACACTGGATTCCACGCATCGACGCCGGACGACGAGCCCACCACGAATACCAGGGCAGCCTCCAACTGGGCCTCTCCTACGAGATCGTCGAACTAAAGGACCACCGTTGGATCGGCGCCGACGAGCGAGATGAGTATTTTCCGGCCTTTTATCTGGTCTCCAAGCAGTCCGAGCAGTGGGCTCTGGGCTTTGATTGGGGGACGAAGCCACTGATCAAAGACGCCATGGACTATGTGCGCGACATGGGAACGCCGGCCCTGGTCGGACCGCTCGAGATCATCCCTCTTGCCGACGATCCCCCACAGGCCCCCAACTTCGTTGCCCTGGCTCCGGTCTACCAAGATCTGCGTGAGATCCCCTCCACCGTCGAAGAAAGGCGCGAACTCCTGGAGGGATTCGTGATGACCGTCGGTCACACCACCAATCTGCTCACCCTCTCGGAGCGCCTGCCCCTTCCCCCGCTGGATCTCTATTTATTGGAACAGGACTCCGACGCCGGCTCCCCCCACCTGTTGCAGGCATCGCAGACGGAGGGGACCATCGGCCACTGGGAAATGGACGCCGTCGAGGACGAAGGGGCATTGGTGGCCACCCAACCCCTCGACGTCGACCAACGCCAGTGGTCGGTGCGCGTCGTCTCCACTCCCGATTACCAGACGATGCGCCGCACGCAGGCTCCCCGGGTCATGCTCGTCATCGGGCTCGTGGGCACGGCGGTGCTCATGATCTACATCTTCTCCATCGTCGGCCGCGCCGACCGCGTCCAGCGCCTGGTGGACCACCGCACCTCCGAACTCGAGCAGGCCCGCGAGGACGCCGAGGAAGCCACCCGCGCCAAGAGCGAGTTTCTGGCCAATATGAGCCACGAAATCCGCACCCCCATGAACGGCGTCCTCGGCATGTTGGAGCTGTTGAATGACACCGATCTGGACATCAATCAACGCGAATACCTGCGCCTGGCAGACGACTCCGCCCGCGGCCTGCTGCAGCTCATCAACGACATCCTCGACTTCTCCAAGATCGAGGCTCGAAAATTGCGCCTCAACCACACCGAGTTCAACCTGGCCGACACGGTGGGAGAGGCCCTGCAGACCCTCTCCGGTCGCGCCGCCCATCAGGAGCTGGATCTTGTCTATCATCTGTCGCAGGATATCGAGTTCAACCTCGTCGGCGACCCGGATCGACTGCGCCAGATCTTGCTCAACCTGGTGGGAAATGCCATCAAATTCACCGAAGAGGGACAGGTCTCGGTCCAGATCCATCTGCAGCAGCGCCACGGCGATGAGGTCACCCTCCACTTCGCCGTCTCCGACACCGGAAAGGGGATCGCCCAAGAAAAACGTGCCCTTATCTTCGAGGCCTTTCGCCAGGCCGACGCCTCCACCACGCGCCGCTATGGCGGCACCGGCCTTGGCTTGACCATCGCCAGCCAATTGGTGGAGTTGATGAACGGCAGGATGTGGCTCGAAAGCCAACTCGGACAGGGCAGCACCTTTCACTTTACGGCCCGCTTCGCCGTGGGCAGCGAGAAGAATATCCGCGAGCCCGCCACCCTGCGCGGCCTCGACGGCGTCCCCGTATTGGTCGTCGACGACAACCGCACCAACCGAAAGCTCTTCGAGGTCATGCTCTCGAGCTGGGGAATGAAGCCCACCATCACCGAAAATTATGCCGAAGCCCTCCAGGCGCTCGACGACGAAGGCCAACGCGGCTTCGAGATCATTTTGCTCGATATGCAGATGCCCGACATGACGGGCATCGAGATGGCCCAACGCCTCCAGGACCACCCCGTCGGATCTGAGATTCCCCGCCTGCTCCTGTCCTCCGGCGGGGTGATCCTGGAGCCCGAGAAGATGGAAGAGCTGGGCATCACCCATCAGATCATCAAACCCATTCGCCCCGCTTCTTTGCTGGAAGCATTTGCCGAAGTCCTCACTCTCGATAAAGTGGACCCCGACGACCCCGTCGGCAACGCCGACTCACCGATGCGAATCCTCGTCGCCGAGGACAACCCGGTCAACCAGAAGGTCACCGTAGGACTGCTCGAGAGGCGCGGCCACCAGGTCGTCCTCGCCAGCGACGGAAAACAAGTGCTGGACATTCTGGACCAGGATTCAACCTTCGATCTGGTGTTGATGGACATCCAGATGCCAAATATGGACGGTTATGAGACCACCAGGGCCATCCGGAAACGACAACAGGAAATCGGCCCCTTGCCCATCGTCGCCCTCACCGCTCACGCCATGGAGGGCGATCGAAAACGCATCCTCGAAGCCGGCATGGACGATTATCTGGCCAAACCGATCACTCCCGACAACTTATATGAAATGGTAGAACGCTTCGGTCCCGCTGACTCATCACCCAAACTGAATCAACGATCCAGGCTCTCACCCCCGCCCGAGGAGAACAAACCATGAATTCCAGTGATACTCCGGACCAATCCGTCGTCGACTTCAACCGCGCCCTGACCCGGGTGGCCGGCGACGAATCGATGCTGCGCGAGCTGGCCCAGATCTTCTTGCAAGAAAGCCCCAACTGGCTCGATCAGCTCGAAGAAGCCATCAACGAGGGAGAGGCCAACGGCGCCTTTCGCGCCGCCCACGATATCAAGGGCTCCACCGAAGTCTTCTGCGCCGAATCGGCCGCCCAGGCCGCAAAAACGATCGAGCGCATGGGACGCCAGGGCGAACTCGAGGGCGCCGACGAAGCCCTGGGCGCCCTCAAAGCAGAGCTTGTCTGGGTACGCAACGCACTCGAGCAATACCTGGAGGCCGGCCAGGGGTGAGCGAGCTCACCCCTCACCCACTACCCAACCACCCAACCACCCGCTGTTCACACCCATCAGCCGCCGTCAATACCCATCACCCACCACCCGCTGTTCACACCCAATTACCCGCCGTTTCCCATTCTTTCTGTTGCGCTACGCGCCGTTACGTGGCAATACGGGGGGTAGATAATTTTCGGTCGTTCTTCGATGATACTGCTCTCGGGAGATATTTCATGGCATATAAGGCGCAACTGGTTGTGAGAGCTCGGGGAAAGGAAGGGGCCTCCATTATTGAAAAGGTCAAGGAGTTGGCCAACGAGCACGACACAACCTATTCCGAGATGGCCGTGGAATTGCTGGGCCGGGGACTGAACGCCTCCGACGACGTGGGAAGCACCTTTTCGGCGGACGACGCCGCCAAAGACGACGCCAAGCCTGCCAAAAAAGAGTCCTCCACGACCTCCTCGAGCCGCCCCAAGAAGAGCGCCTCCGACAACCCCAGAGCTCCCCTTCCCCCGGAAGAGGCGGGGCCCCCCGTCGATCCCAACCTCCCGCCGGCCAAGATCGTCAAAGCCTATATCGAACGCCGTGAAGAGCGCGGCGAACGCGCCGCCGCCCGCATCCTCGTCGACTTCTTCGCCGAAGCCGGCCCCGCCGAAGGCGGCCAGGTCAAGAATTTGCTGCGTCGCGAGTACTCCGACGCCGACTTCGAAGACATCATGGAGCCCGTCAAAGAGACCGAAGAATACCGCACCTACACCCGCCGCGCCCTCTTCGAAGAGCCCAGCCCCTATTCCGAGCTGAGCTGAATACCCCTCCAAGCCCAGCTCGTTCTCGGTCTCGTGGTCGAGCCCGAGACCGATTCCGAGCCCGAGACCGAGCCCGAGACCGAGCCCGAGACCGAGCCCGAGACCGAGACCGAGACCGAGCCCGAGACCGAGAACGAGAACGAGAAC
>SLPW01000115.1 GCA_007131755.1 Myxococcales bacterium
CCCACTTCGTTCTTTCTTGCTGGCAACTCCGTCCGGATTCCCAAAATGAATCAATCTCCGCCCTCCCGTATTTTGATCGCCCTGCTGGTCCTCGCCATCTTCTCTTTCGCGACGGCATGCAGCGACTCCGACGACACGGGACAACCCAACGACGCCGGACACTCCGGTGATGTCGCAGACGGTGACGCCGGACAATATGATGCCGACACCGACGTAGAACAGGATGCCGACACCAACGTAGAACAGGATGTCGACACCGACACCGGACCGAGTGATGTCGCGCCCCCGGCCGAAGAGCCGGAACTTTTTATTTCCCCGACGCAACTTACCCTTCATGCCCCGTCGGGCGGTACGGATCGAAGAGTCGTCACCCTGCAGAATATCGGCTCCGCGCCGTTGGAGATCGACGATATCTACGTCGCCGACGGCGACGATACCTTCTCCATCTCCTTCTTCGACGAGTTGGATCAGCATGGCGATCCCCCGAGCCATGTCGACGACGCCGATGAGCCACCGAGCGTCCTCGACCCCGACGATTCAACCTATATGCGAGTTCACTTCTCACCAGTCTCGACGTCGTCTGCCACGGGACTCGTCCACGTCCACACCAATGACCCTTTTGTGGAAACGGCCACCATTGAATTGGTCGGCAATACCGAGCCCCCCTGTTTGGACGTGATCTCCAACGATGAATTCGACTTCGGCCCGGCCGCCCTAGGCGAATCCACCACTCGAATCGTGGCACTTCGCAACTGCTCACCACTTGTCGACCTGACCATCTTCGACGCCACTCTCGACGACGATCCCGACGGGGTCTTCGCAATTTCAGACTCCGACTTTCCCGACGCCCTGGCAGAGTTGCCGAAAGATATCGCACCCCTCGACGTCGAATTGCTCTACCTGAGTTTTTCTCCCGACGGCGAAACCGAGCACACTGGAACCCTCACCATCGAAAGCACGGACGCCGTATCTTCCTCCTACGACATCGCTCTCTCCGGCTCCGGCTTCGACGCCGGATGCCCCACCGCCGAAGTCGCAGGTTCCATCGGAGGCGGCCCGGCACAAAACCCGCTGACCGCCGACGCCCTGGACCTCGTCCAACTGACCAGCGACGGCTCACAGGCAGCCGACGGCGGCGCTCTGGACTACCAGTGGACCATCTACAAATATCCCGACGGCTCACTGGCCCAAATCGACGACCCCACTGCCGAAAATCCCACCACCACATTAGACGTCGCCGGACGCTATCTCATCGAGTTGCGTGTCATCGACCCCAACGGGCTATCCAACTGCGAACCAGCACTCCTCGAGATCAACGTAGAGTAGCTGTGCTCGAGGTCATAGACCCCGGCGGGATTGCCCGCCGGTGAACCGGGGTGCCAGTCCGCGTCGTTCAATGACTTGATGGTTCTACGGCCGTCGCCCCCCTGCACGATCGGCAGCAACTGAGCCGGCAGAAGTGATCTATGCTCAAGAATGCCTTATGGTAGTCATCAGAAGAAGATGCACAAAAAGTCGCCGCTCTTGCGAGTACATCAGTGAACGGGGCGTTTAGGTCTACTGACCTGCGCGCCTCGTGAAGACAACCATCAGACGATGAACCTTTCGACGAAACTTCCGGTCGCGAGTCTGGCTATGTTGTTATTCACTGGATTGTTGTGGCCGCTTTCAGCTACAGCAGGCGACAATTCAACGCTCGTGGTGCAAACGGAATCGGCCGATTGTTCCGAGGACTTGGCCGAAGACTTCGTCCGAGAACTCGACCTTCGCACTTCGGCAAAGATCGTCTCCTCTAACGGGGCCGACGAGGATGCCTCCTACCGTCTGACCCTGCACTCCGGCGCCGATGGTTCATGCGAAATTCGATTGGGAAATTCCCAAGATAGGTGGACACTGGTCATCGCCGGCGACGCCAACCGGCCGCAGATCGCCTCCACCGCCAACAGAGTGGCCTGGATTTTGGACGGAACCTATGTGCCGGAGCCGGACCCGCCAGCCGTTGAGGAGCCCATCGAATTCACCCCGACGACGGATGAAGGGGAGAGTGTCGACGAGGCGAGACATCGCAACTTCTCCGTCGACGCCACAGGTGGTGCCCTGTGGATCCCGGCAGCCCAGAACACCGCACCTCTTGCACGAATGCGCGCTACTTGGATGCCCCGGCAAAATCTTCGCTTCGGCCTGACGGGACGCCTCCCCATGCGCCCCTTCGTGACCGCCCGTGACGACGTCACCCTTAGCTATCGACCCTTGGCCTTCAATCTTACGGCGGGATACGCGCGACAGATCGACCATAGATGGTCGCTCCGCACAGACGTCGGAGTGCAGAGAACCATTCCACACCTGAGAGCCACATCCGCGTCCACATCCATCGACGATTCACAATCTGTAGATCCCGAGTCTCAACGGCGCTCCCCCCAGAACCGACTCGACGCTTCCGAAGACTGGAGAGAAGACCAGGACCAACAGGCCTCCGACGACGTACGCCATGACGACGAGGTGCGAGACGAACGCCCCGGCCTCGTCAGTGCTGACTCCGACTCCTCCACTCCCCAAGTTCTTTTGTCCTGGGCCGCCGTCGCCCACACATCAGTCCGCTACGCCGTCACCCCCGATCTGGCCCTGCGCCTCGACGCCGGCATCGCCGTCAGTCCCACCCACCGCCGTATCGAAGACGAACAGGCAGTGCTCATGGATCTGGGACGACTGGAGCTCGACCTTCTACTCGGCCTGGATCTGAGGTTTTGACGCGATGAGCGACGAAGAAAAATTGGTCAAAGCCGCCGCCGCCGGGGATATGGAGGCATTTCGACGCATCTATCAGCGGTATCTCGACCAGGTCACCCGCACCGTAGGGCGTTATCTGGGGCCCGGTCCCGATGTGGAGGACGTCGTCCAAGACGCCTTTGTCGCACTGCACAAGAGTCTCGACAACGTCTCCGACTACGCTGCCTTCGAGGGTTGGGTCTTTCGCGTCGCTCGCAACGTGGCCATCTCCCACCGGCGAAAACAGCGAACCTCCGTCGATCTGACCCGGCTTCAGCCCCTTCAATCTCCCATCAACCAATGGAAGAAGCTGGCGGCCCGCGAGAAAGTCCGCGCCCTCTATGCCGCCATGGATTGCCTCTCCGAGGAGAAGCGCGAGGCCCTTATCCTCTATGAGATCGAGGGCCTGACCCTTCAGGAGATCGCCGACGAGACCGATACCTCCATCAACACCATCGCCTCCCGCGTTCGACGCGGCCGAAAAAAATTGTTGAAACTTATGCGCCGCACGCTTGCGACGCCGAAAGCCGAAGCGGGGGGAGAGTAGATATGGAAGACTCACTGACCTGTACAGAAGTGGAATCACTGCTCTTCGACCGGCGCCGCCAGGAGTTGACGGATCTTCGCAAGGCCATGGTGGACAAACATCTCCGGCGCTGCATGGCCTGTCGACAATTGGCGACGAAGACAGAAGAGATGCTCGACGCCGCCGGCGATGACGATCCCTCGCTGTGGACTGACTTCGACGCCGATTCTCTCTTTGGTCGCATCGCAGCCGACCTCCACGAAGCTGACGACGCCCCCGAAAGTCTCGACGACGAGCAGCGCCTCGACGAGCTCTTCCTCCTCGCCAGAGAAATCGATCCCACCGATGAGGCAAAGATCGACTCCCGGGCATTATTCGACGATATCACTGGCCGCCTCTCGAGCGACGAAGAAGCCGAAGAATCTCCGGCCTCCAGCAGCCGAACGCCCTGGATTGCCATCGCCGCTGCCGCTGCCTGCGCGGCGATTGCCGGATGGTGGCTGGTCTCCATCAACGATGCATCGCCGTCGGCAGATCCAACCGACGAAGCCCCGGCGCAGATCGCCGAAGTCGACGAACCTGCTTCCAGCCCAGAAGTCGACGCCGACGAACTCAGCCCTGCACTTCAGTACGCATCTTCGCCCCAAGAGTCACTGCGTCTCTTTGCTGACGACGTGGCGCAATATGACTTCTCCTTCGACGACCACGACACAGACATCATTGAGTTGAACGACGGCTTCCTGCTCGTCGAACTCAGGCCCGACTCCCACAGAAGGTTGTCGGTCCGCACCGGCTCTCACACCATCAACGTCGCCGGCACCGTATTCTCCGTCGAAACCGGTGATCCAGCTCCTCGGGTGGCCGTCTTCGAGGGGGCCGTCGACGTCACCGACTCCGAGGGAAAGACCCATCGGCTCACCGCCGGAGAGTACTCTCGAGGCGACGAGCGGGGACAGATCGACGACGTCGGCTACTCTCACGTCGAGCGCTACATCGATCTCGAGGAGCATCGCCGGCTGTTGCGCAGGGCCAGCGAGCAGGCAACCCGACAGGGCTCCTCGCTCGTCTACGCCGCCTTTGACGCCGCCGTCTCCGAGACCGACGCCACCTCTCTTCGCCAGGCACCTGTGGAAGAAGGACCCGACCTCTCCGAAGCACAGCCCGTCCACACCGAACGGATCGAAGAGGAGCCCACCACACCGGAGCCTCTCACCGACGACACTGATTCCCTCGACGGCCAGGAGCCAATCGACGCTCCTGTCTCCCCTTCAGCCACGCAATTACACGACCAAGCCCTGACGGCGCTCCACGAAGGCCGGACGTATCAGGCTGTCGACCTCCTGGAAGAGGCCCTTCAATTGGCCGCCCCCTCCGACAGCGCCCACGGCGACATTCTCCTGGAGCTTGCGCGAATCCACCTGCGACAACTCGACGAGCCCGAGATGGCCGCCGACTATCTGGAGAGCTTCATCGCTAAGTGGCCCGACGATCCGGCAGCCGCCGCGATTCGAAGCCAACTTTGCGAACTCGACGTCGACGCCGATTGTCCCTGAACTGCATCATCGGCCTCCCTCCAAAAAAAAATAAATTATTTTGCACAAAAACCGATCTCCCCTGCGAGTACAACAGTGAACACCGCCGTGTACAACCGGCGTTGTGACCAAATTTCGCTGTTATCCCCTGCTCGTCCCCCGCAAGGAGAGGTCATGCGACGTCTACTGATTTTCACCGCCCTCGCGTTTTTCATCGGTCTCGGATGCTCCGAACAAGTGGATGGTCCAGAACCGCTCATGGACCACGGTCCAGACGATCTGGCCACAGACCCTTCGTTTCTCTGTGACTCGCAGCATAGCGACGCGGGAACCTGGGTGACCCTCAAGGGCGATGCCTTCAGTCCTCTCGTCGTCGACGCCATCGCCAGCGAAAGCGATCCGGACGTCGAACTTCCGGTGGTGCGACTGACGTTGCGTCTCGACCCCACCGGAGAGCCCGTCGACGGGGGCGAAACCATCGAATTGGACAGCCCCCTGGGCACGGACGACGGAGACGTACGCTGGCTTGATGATGAAACTCTCTTGTTCCGGGTCACCGACGACCTCCAACTCCAACCCGGGGTCTACGACGTAGAGGTGGAAAACCCCAACGGACAAATCGCCGTCGAAGTCGAGGCTTTCGGCGTGCTGCCCCGGCCTGAATTGACGGCGGCGATTCCCCAGATGACCTGCGTCGCCCAGGGCTCACGAACAGTAGAGCTGGAAGGAGAAAACCTGCTGGTCGGCGACGATCACCAGCCCACGGTCTCCATCGACGAGCAGAGCTACGAGATCGACAGCATCGACGACTGCGTCGATTTGCACCACGTCTATGCCTCCTATCAACTCTGCGAGCGCGCCGAATTCACGGTGGCCGAAGATTCCCTCGCAGCCGGCACTCACGACGTGACCTTCGAAAACCCGGCTCCCGCCGACTGTCACAGTCTCCCCGGAGAAGATCAGGTCACCCTGACCATTGCCGATCCTCCCGAGGTTCACCACGTCGATCCCTCCCCCATTTGCAGCGAGCAGCTCGATTATGAAGAGCTCCAGATCTACGGCGAGGGGTTCATCACCCTTCAAGGGGGCGCTCAGATGCCGGAAGTCCGCCTCGGCGACCAGAGCTATACTCCCCACTCCGCCCACGGTTGCAGCATCATCGAGGAAGCACCTGCCATGGAGGCCGAGGAATGCGAACGGCTGACGATCTCCGTCGCCGCCGACGACCTCGCCGGCGAGGTCGACGAAGGGCAATTCGTCACCCATGTCGACGTGGTGGTCGAAAACCCCATGCCCGTGGGCTGCCACTCCGAAGACGAAACCACCGTCGGTCTCACCCCTCCCCCACAGATCACCTCCGTCGAACCCCGCGTGGCCTGCAATAACGATGGCACCGTAACCTATGACGTCGAAGGTGACTTTCTGCTCGAGATCGATGGCGAGATGGCCCATATCCTCGTCGACGGCCAAGAATACGAGGCCACCGGCGTTGACTGCACCGACGTCGACGGCGAAGCAGACGTGCGCGGCTGCACGGGTCTGGAGGTGGATATCGACCTCGAACAGGCCGGGTTGGAAGGAGAGCTCAACATGGTGGCCGTCAACCCGGCGCCCGCAAATTGCATAAGCGACGACTCCGAGCCCTTCTACGCCGCCGGTCCCCCGCAGATCACGGACGCTCAGCCCGACGGATTCTGCGACGACGCCGCCTTCGACGGCCAGTTGGAGTTATTCGGTCAATTCCTCTACGACCCCGACGGGGAGATGCCCGTCCTCGAGGTCGGAGGGGAAGAGGTAGATTTCGATCTCATGGGATGCAGCGCCGCCATGGAGGGCTACGAAAACCTCGAGCTCTGCGGTGGCATCGACACCAATATCCCGGCCGCTCTGGTAGACTCCCTCGATGGAGAGGAGTTCGACGTTGTCGTCACCGGCACCGGTGCCGCCGCCTGCGGAAGTGATACCTTTACCCTCTATCGCACCACCCCCCCCACCATTCACTCCGTCACTCCCCGCCGAGTCTGCTCCGACGGAAGCAGCTTCGAGGTCCTGGGCGAAGATCTCCATCACGAAGCCCAGGCCTACCTCGACGGCGTCCCCGCCGATGACGTCGACGTCGCCGCCGACGGCCAGAGTGCCACCGTGACCTTTGCAGGCGGGCTCAGCTCCGGCACCGCCGAATTCCAATTCATCAACCCCGGCGATTGCGGCTCCGAATACGAAGAGG
>SLPW01000513.1 GCA_007131755.1 Myxococcales bacterium
AGAACAGGTCCGTGGCGTCCATGGTGACGACGCCCCAGTAGGGCTCGGCCAGGGCGTTTGCGCTGTGGGAGATGTTGAGGGCCGTAAATACGGCGATGGTCAAAATGGCCGCCGGGTCGAGATATAGCCGCGGGTCGTCGGTGGGGAGTCGCCGTTGGATGGGGGGGACGAGATAGGCAAGGAGTTGCGTTGCCAGTAGAAAGAGGACTGCCAGGAGGATGGGAAAGAAGAACAGTCCTGCGAAGTCGCTCAATTTTCCGGTGATGGCGCCGGGGATGATGCCCGAGCCTTTGAGGAGGTGGTCGTTGACAGCGCAGACGACGACGGCGACGAAGACCAGCGGGTGGCATAAGAGGGTTGCGGGATGGCGGCCCTCGGGAAGTGTGGTGGCGCGGGACATCGCGTATGGACCTCGAAGATAGTGTCTCGCAAGAGTAAATCGAGTCTATAAGATGAGTATGGATTACTGAAACTCTGAGGGTCAAGATTGATCGAGGTGTGCTAAGTGTTATCGTCGAGAGGTGAGCGGTCAGTAGGGTGACGAAGTCGGGCGCTACTGCGCCGCGAAGGGTTCGGGCTGGTAGCCCGAATGTGGCAAGGATGGCCGCGGACCAGGAGAGAACGAACGCTTATGTTGAACAGGGAGTATGTGATGAATAAGCTCGGATTTCGTCAGATATCGTCAATTGCCGTCGTCCTAATGGCGGTCGCTTTCTTGGTTTGTACGACCGGTTGCGGAGATGATGATAATGGTGGCGGAGGTTCGAACGGCTCCGTCGGCGAGGGCCATTTCGATATCAGTGGTGACATCGAGGGGCACCTTTCGGGCGATGCTCATTTCGACGACGATTATCCGATGGGCGGCCTGTGGCGTATCTCGCTTAGCTCGGACATGGAGTGGCAGTTGAATTTCACCAACGACTCCGGGCGTCCCGAGGTGGGTAGCTTGGAGTTGGGCAATTATAGTTCTGCGGCGGCAGGCGATTTTGGGGTCTCCTTTTATCATGAAGATTATCCCGATGGGTTCGATCCGGACGTGTCGGTCGTGCTCGGTGAAGCGGTGGGCACGATGGAGATCACCGAGTCGAACGACGATCTGGTGGCCGGCACCTTTGAGGTGAGCCTCGTGCGTACCGACGACGATGGCGATGTCGTCGGCCAGGTGGAGATCACCAACGGTGAATTCAGTGCCAATCGCCGGTGAGGAGAGGAACCATTCTCATCGCGTCCGCAGCTACCGGGACTTCCGCCGGGCATCAATAGATATGAAGTCAAGATGATGGACGTTGAAGGTCCGTAGCGCTACGATTGGCCCAGAAGATTCGGCGGGTCAATGGACGAAGTGGGTCTCGAGAATGGGGAGGTGGTGATGACGACGGCAGGCGGAACGGCGGTGGTGGACGACGTAGGATTCGAAGATATCGAGGCGGCGCGCGAGCGTATCGGGTCCTATGTGGAGCCGTCGCCCGTGGCGTTTAGCGAGTTGTTCAGCCAGCAATTCGGCTGCAAGACCTATTTGAAGCTGGAAAATCTGCATCTGACGGGGAGTTTTAAAGAGCGGGGGGCCTGCAATTTTCTGCTGCAATTGAGCGAAAAAGACGGTCAGGACGGGGTGATCGCCGCCTCGGCGGGCAATCACGCACAGGCCGTGGCGCTATATGCGACGAAGCTCGGGATTTCGGCCAAAATCGTGATGCCCGAGGGGACGCCGCTGGTAAAGGTGACGAGGACCCGAAATTTCGGTGGGGAAGTGGTCCTGAAGGGGACGAATTTCGATGAAGCTTATGAGCACGCAGCACGTCTGGGAAAGGAGGAGGGACGTCATTTTGTCCATCCCTTCAATCATCCCTGGATCATCGCCGGGCAGGGGACGATGGGGTTAGAGTTGTTGGAGCAGAATCCCTATCTGGATACGGTGCTGGTGCCCATCGGTGGTGGCGGGATGGCCTCGGGGCTGGCGATCGCCATCAAGGAGACGAATCCGAAGATCCGGGTCATCGGGCTGGAGGCCGAGGTGTTGCCCTCGATGAAGAAGTCACTGGAGGCGCAGTCGGTGGTGGAGCTGCCGTCGGCGACGACGTTGTGCGACGGCATTGCCGTAAAGCGGGTCGGCGAGATCACGCATCGGATCTTGTCGAAGTACCTGGATGATGTGATCACCGTGTCCGAGGAAGAAGTGGCGGGGGCGGTGCTCGAACTGTTGGAGACGGAGAAGATGCTCGCCGAGGGAGCGGCGGCGACGACGATCGCCGCGCTTTCGGCGGGGAAAGTGTCCGACGTAGAGGGCAAACGGGTCTGCGCCGTGATCAGCGGGGGCAATATCGACGTCAACGTATTGGCGCGGATCATCGAGCGGGGATTGGTGGCCACGGGGAGGATCTTTCGCATCGACCTTCAGCTTCGGGATACGCCCGGAGCGCTGGCGGAGGTGTTGGTAATGATCGCGAAGATGGACGCCAACGTATTGGAAATACACCACAATCGAACTTTCGCGGAGGGGTCTCCCGTGGGTAGGACGAATGTGGAACTGAAACTGGAAACCCGCGGCGAGGCTCATATCAAGGAGCTCCGCCATCGAATGAAATCAGCGGGCTACCGGTTGTTGGATCGTCTATGAGGATGAGCATGCGATATATCTGGCTGACCATATTGATAAGCGGGCTGGTGCTAACGGCCTGGGGATGTGACACGTCGAATGAGGGCGCAGAAGAGGAGGTCGTCGAGGCCGCTCAGGAGATCGCGCAGGGGGAGTTTGAGGAGTATTACTCGCCGTTTCTGATTCGAGGGCAGGGGAATCTGAAATTCGACACCATCTCGTTTACGGACGTGGGGATCGAGAACCCCGAGGCGAAGCCGGCGGATATGCTGGTGTTGGAGACCATCGCCGAGTCTTTGTTGTACGAGATTCAAGCACATCCGGAGTTGGAGTTTTCGGCACGCGTAGAATACGACGAGGAATTATTGGATCCCATGAACCACAGGACTTGCGATGCCGATCATCTCTATGTGGCGCTCTGGCGAGGATATGAGCCAGATCGGTGGGGATATTCTCTGTGGTCGGGATGCCACGAGCGTCAGAAATTCGAGTGGGCGGAGATAGAAGATCCGGATCCGGAGGTGGAGGATCTCATTGAGTGGGTGGAGCCTTTGACGAAGAGTATCGTGGAGAGCATCGACGATGCGCACGTGGAGGATTGTTTTACGGCCGTTTGTTAATGGCTCGGACTATCTCGACGCCGATGGAGGTCGGTCCTCGGTGGCTTCCGTGGGAGGATCGGAGAGAGGAAGGTGTAGAGAAAAGGTACTTCCCATTCCTCTTCCGGGGCTATCGGCGATCAACTCGCCGCCGTGTTCGAGCACGATGCTGTTGGCAAGGCTCAGCCCAAGTCCCAGTCCTTCTCTGCTCCCCGTGGTGTCCCGGTGGGCCTGGGTGAAGAGGTCGAAGATATGGTCGAGGTCCTCAGGGGGAATCCCGATGCCGGAGTCGCTCACGGTGACCGTAGCGGTCTCACCAATGCTTCTTGCGCGCACGTGAATATATCCCTCCTCAGGTGTATAGCGAATGGCATTGCTCAATAGATTTCCCAACACTTGACGAAGTCGTACGAGGTCGCCGTAGATCCAGATGGGAGAATCGGGCAAATCGATTTCCAACGTCATGGACTGGTTGGTGGCGATGGGGATGAAGGCCTGAGTCGTCTCCTTTGTGAGTTCGACGAGATCGACATGAGTCTTGTCGAAGGCGAGTTCACCCCGAGTGATTCGACCGAGCTCGCGCAGGTCATCTACGATGCGCTTGAGGTTCTCCGTCTGGGTATGAAGGATCTCCAGCACGGGATGTTCCGTATCGTCCAGCAATTGTAGGGCGAGGCTGATGGAGGTCAGCGGATTGCGAAGTTCATGACCCACCATGGCCATAAAATGATCGCGATTGGTGATGGACTGGCGGATTTCGTATTGCCGAAGGCGATCGCGAAGCGCGGAGAGGACCAGGGAGATGAGCGTTCTGATCGGCAGGGGGCGCTCGACGAGGGTAATATTGGCGATCGGGATCAATTGCCAGGCTCTGTGGCTTTTGGAGTCGGAGCGTGTGGTAATGATTAAGGGAAGGTCGGACCAGGCCGGTTGTTGCTCGAGAAAGGTCTTGAGCCGGTCGAAGTGAGGGCTTTGGAGTGCTTCCTCGACGAGGAGCAGACAATCGACAGTGTCGTCGGTATTCTCGATGAGCGCCGCCAAGCTGTGTACAGCAGTGATGTGGACGTCGTAGGCGGTGAAGACCTCACGTGCCGTCTCGACGTCGTAGGGGTTGTCGGGAAGGAACAGGATATGATGAGAAGTGGATTCGTGTTCACTCGTCCTGTGACTGGCTACGCTCACGGTCTGTATCTCGATTTGATGAGGTGAAATCTTCTCGAAGATCGGAGGTGGACGAAACGTGGGGAGCAGTGACCTGTTTGAGGGGTTCGCCGATCTGAAGGCCTCCCTGTCCCAGGGTAAGTCTGCGCACGAGTTTTTCGTGATTTCGGGTGCGCTGCTTCAGGGCAGTGATCGATTTGTGGACGGCGCCATCGTCTTTGAAGTAGTTCAGGTAGAGCACCGTGTCGGATAGGTAGCTCAGATATTCGATCTGTCGTGGCTGTGCGGTGGAGGGCAAGGCGATATTACGGGTTATCACCAACATCGTGACGATCCCTCGTGCTCCCAGATAGGTGAGGAGGTCGTTTAGATTCGCAATCAGTGCCATGGCGTCGGGCATGGCCTGGACGTAGCCGTTGAGGCTGTCAATGGCGACGAAGGTCACGCCCCGGTGTTTGACGTCTTCGCGCACGAGGTGGACGAAATGGCCCGGAGTATGCTCTGAGGATTCGACGGGTAATATTCGGATATGGCCGCTTTCGAGAAATCTGGAGAGCGGGAGCCCCATTCCCCGCGCGCGGCGTTTGGTGGTCTCCGGGTTTTCGGAAAAAGTGTATATGACGGATTTCTCGCCCCGTTGCGCGGCGGCGATGCAAAATTGCATGACCACCGAGGATTTGCCGACGCCCGAGGGGCCGACGACGAGGCTGGTCGTGCCCCGGTCGAGTCCGCCACCGAGAAGTCTGTCCAGGGCTTCGACATCGCTCTGGACGGGTTCATCGGCCCCGATTTCACGGCGGTGCGTGCCGGGGCGAATCCGGGGATAGACCTCGAGTCCGCCGGTGACGATCGAGAAGTCGTGAAGGCCCGTCTCGTAGGTACGCCCCCGGATCTTTTTTATCTCCAGGACGCGGTGAACGGGGCCATAGACGGGCGTCTCCATGTGCAACTCTAGGACGCCGTGGACGAGGCTTTCGGCCTCGGTCTTGGCTTCTTCTCCCTTTTCTCCGACGAATAGAGTGGTCACTCCCCGCTTTTGCAACGAGGCTTTGAGCCGAAAGAGGGCACGGCGATAGGATCGATTGGACTCGGCCATATTGCGCAGCTCCGTGAGCGAGTCGATCCCCAGCCGAGTGGGCTCGACGCGTTCGACGATGTCGATGATGCGTGAGATGACGTCTGGAAGTTCTACCTCCGTGCTATGAAAGATGCTCGATCCGGCGGCGCTTCGCCGCGAGATGGTCGGAGCCAGCTCAGCAACTTCGATCTTGTCGAGCGGCCAGCCGTGAGATTGGGCCACCTGCTGCAATTCGAATAGGGACTCCGAAAAGCTGACGTAGACCGTCGACTCTCCTCGCTTCGCCCCTTCGGAGAGAAATTGCAGTACCAATGTGGTCTTTCCCGTGCCGGACTGTCCCTGAACGAGATAGGAGTACTGCGACGGAAGACCGCCGTGCAGAATGGAGTCGAGACCGGCATTGCCGGAAGACAATATTATTTGGTCCGTGGCGGTCATAGAGGGAGGCCTCGGAGAGACGCAAATGTTTAGTTTCCCCGGGCAAGGGGGAGACCGGCTCCGATGAAATAAGCCCGGCGATTGCCGTATGCGATAAAGCTAGGAACAGAGGAGTTGAAGCAAGGAGATCAGAGGACTGTGGGTCTGTGGGGATATCGGAAGTCGGAGTGCTCGATGTCCCTCAGTTGCCTCGACATAAGGGGGCCAGGCGGAGTACCGTCGTGGGGCATTGGCAGCCAGGATCAGGTCCATTCCACGGGAGAAGAGATGGTATTTCGCGAGGATTTATTTGCCGACAAGGTGGTGTTCATTACCGGTGGAGGCACGGGGATCGGGCGTGCGTTGGCGCTTGATTTCGCAGCTCTTGGGGCGCATGTGGTCGTGGCCGCCCGGAGGGCGGAGAAGCTCGAGGAGACGGTGAAGCTCGTTGAGGACCAGGGGGGATCGGGCAGTTTTTATACCCTGGATATTCGCAACGCAGATCGGATCGAGGAAGTGGTGGGGGAAGTATTCGACGAGCATGACAGGCTCGATGTACTGATCAATAACGCCGGGGCCAATTTTATGAGCCCGGCGCTTGCGATGAGTCCCAACGGGTGGCGCACGATCATCGATATCAATCTCAACGGTACGTTTTTGGTCAGTCGGGCCGTGGGGCAGCAATGGATGGCGCGAAATTTTGCGGGACGGATCATCAATATGAGCGCTACCAATGCGTACAACGGTTCGCCCTTTCTGGCCCATTCGGGGGCCAGCAAGGCGGGGATCAACAGCCTGACGGAGACGCTGGCCGTGGAGTGGGGCGGGACGGGGATTACGGTCAACGCTATTTTGCCCGGCCCGGTGCGCACCGAGGGCAGCGACGAGCGGTTGTGGACCGACGAGGATACGGTAAAGAAGATGGCCTCTCGCATTCCCCTGGGGCGCTTTGCGCGGCCCGAGGATATTTCGCCGCTGGTGCAATTTCTGGCCAGCGACGCCGGGGCGTTCATCACGGGAGCCCTTATCGCCGTCGATGGGGGCGATCGACTTCGTACTCCGAATTTTTGAAGGACTGGTGTTAGTAGTACAACATCACTTAGGGCCTACGGGACATCCCGGCGTTCTCCGATCACCGTTCTCCGATCAACTTCTCCTTCAACTTCTACTTGAGTTGTACGACTTGCGGTG
>SLPW01000142.1 GCA_007131755.1 Myxococcales bacterium
CTGCTTCTTCTTCTTCGCCCGCTTCTTCTTCTTCGCCGGCATCACCTTCTTCGACTTTCGTGGCTACGGCTTCTTCCTCTTCGCCCACTTCTTCTTCTTCTTCTTCGCCGGTATCACCTTCTTCGGCACGCTCCGCTTCGTCGTCCTCTTCTTCATCACCGGTGTCCTCGTCGCCGACAACAGGGGCCTTTTTCTCCTCCTTATTATCGTCGTCGGCCTCCTCTTCGGACTCGTCGGCGTCCCTGGCCTCTTCTTCGGTCTCCTCTTCGCCGGGCTCTTCGGCTTCGTCGTTCGCAGGCTCCTCTTCGGAGACCTCCTCGGCAGGAGCCTCCTCTTCGGACTCCTCCTCCAAACCCTCCCACGGGTTGGCGACGTCTTCTGCTTCGTCGGCACTTTCTTCACCGGCCTCGGTGATCGGCGTGATCGCCTCGTCACTGGTGAAGCCAGCTGCAGCAACGGGGCGACCGAGGGAGGGACTCTTGCTGAGATCGTATTCGGCAGTAACTAGCTTTCCGTTCTCGGCGTTTCGCTCGATTACGGCCTGGGGCTCAACATAGATCTCCGGTGGAGGATATTCGTCGGTCTTCTCGATGGTATTCTCGTCAAAGGCCGGATGGAGCTCTTCGTCTTCCGCCTCTTCGGACTCAGCCACCTCGGGTTGGGTGGCGACGGCCACGGCGGTCTCACCGCCTTCCTCGGCTTGTGCTTCGGTGGACTCACCATCGGATTCAATGGACTCCCCCTCGGAGAAGACCTCATCTCCTGAGGCTGCCGTCTTCTCTTCCTCTCTATTCTGGCGCGCCTCCTTGATCTCCTCAGGGACACCGATGCGGGCGGTATCTTTGTCCTCGGAAACCGGCGCACTCTCTTCAACGTCTTCTTCCGAGGCGTCGGCGACCTCCGAAGCAGACTGCTGCTCTTCGTCGCCGGACTGGGAATCGTCCTCGGGCTCCGAGTCCTCATCGATGATCCCGATGGGCCACTCATCGGTGCCGTCGACTTTTTCACTCGCCGCAGCCTCATCCAGTGAAGAATCGTCGTCACCCTCGGAGTCCTCGTCGGCCTCCTCCTCGTCTTCGCTCTCCTGCTCGTCGACCTCGACGTAAAAGTGCTCACTCGATTCGAATTGCTCCGTCAGCCGACGCGCCTCTTCTTCACGGCGCTTTCGCTCCTGTTCCTGCAGGTCATCAATTCCCCCTTCGTTGCCCTCGACCTCCTCGGCTTCCTCCTCCTCAGGCACCTCTTCGACCACCTCTTTTCGAGGGCCTTCGGCTTCAGCGGGCTTGCCATCGCCGTCCATTTCTGCGGCGGCACCTTCCGGGCGGGCCTCGCCCCAGTGAAATTTCCAGTGTCCCCCTCCGGCGCCGGGATCGCCGGGCTCCCCTTCGACGGGTGCATCCTCGTCACGGGGCAACTCCTCGGTGTCGATCTCGTCTTCCGCAACTCCTCGCCCCTTCGTGGCGGGCACTCCGATGCGATCCGTATTGTCCTCGCCATCGACGCCAGAGTCTGCCACGGCGGAAAATGGTGTATGCGCCGAGGTATCAGGCGAATCACCAAGCCAGTCGTCGAGCGTCGTCGCCTCCATCGCCTCCTGGCTCTTGGGTGGGCCGGCTTCGACCTCCGACGGGGTAACATCCAACAACAGATCGTCGCTCAATAATTTGCCGATGATCTGCAAGGTGCTGATATCGTCGACGGGGCTATCGGTGATCACGTCCCGCATGGTGCGGTAGCCGTCGAATAGCCGGACAAGCCGCTCCACCTCCGGCGGCAACCCCTCCAGCAGGGAGGGAAGACGCTGATAGTCGGCCTCGAAAACCCGGTCCAACTCGGGGAGACTGCTCATCATTTCGTCCCACCGATCCAGGCGCTGCATCCCCTCCATCAACAACGCCGACGTATCGCGCTCGATATGGTCGGCCCGCCGGATATTGTCGTGGTAGTGCACCACGAATTGCCCCTCCGTCCACAACATCAGGCGATAGACGGCGTCTTCGCCCTGGAGCTTTCCGCACACCGCGTCCAGGACATTGCCCTCGCGAAAATACACCGACGCCTGGCGTCCGTCGCGATGAATTCGGATCGAGCCGGACCGAAGCTCCTCCTCGATGGTCTGGAGCAGATCGATCATGGTGATATCGTCGAGGGTGCCCTCGAAGCGCTCGACGTCGGATTCGCTCAATTTCTCCTTTCGCCGACGCTGAATGAGCAGATCCGCACGGGTCGTCACCTCTTTTATGTAGATCGGCTTTGTCAGATAATCGTCGGCCCCCAATTCGAAGGAGCGCATCTTTTTTTCCAGAGAGCGATCCTGGGTCAAGAAGATCAGAGGAATATCGGCGGTGTCGGGGTTGACCTTCAGGTCGGCGCAGAACTCCAGTCCGTCACCGTCGGGAAGATTCGTGTCGGCAATGATGAGCGACGGAGGATCCTCGGTGACCTGCTCATAGGCTTCCGTTGCAGAGTCGGTGATAAAGACCCGATAGCCCGCTTTCTTAAAGCTGACTTCCAGGACCTTCTGACTCTTCGTATCCGCGTCCACTATCAGGATGGTCTCGTTCGCCACGCGAACTCCTTGATCATGGCTGTGCTAAGTACGCCGTCGATATCGGCTAAGACCCACATTGGGGAGGACTTTAACCCGATTTGCCCACGAATGGTAGTGTGCGTGTGCATATCGCACAAGGTGGTAGCGATGCCAACGCCCCGGTTGCGCACCTGTGTGGGCAGCGATACACTGCCCACAAGTGACGTCGATTAGTCTTGACGACCAGCGGGCAGATCCGGCCTGCTGAGGTAACGATTCGCATCACGGGAGCCCATGGTGACTGAGCAAGACAAGGGTGAGATGGCCGCAGGTTTGGCGGCAATGGGACAGGCGGAGTCGATCTTTTCCGAGATCGAACTCTTCGAGGAGTTGACCGTCGACGAAGTCCGAGAGCTGGTTCGAGGCTGCGAGACGGTCCATTACAAAGCGGGACAGACCCTCTTTGAGCAAGGCGATCGCTCCGACGCCCTGTTCATCGTCGGTCAGGGCGAGTTGGAGGTCGCCGGCAGTTCACCATTGGGTGAAAAGGTGGTCTTCGCCATCCTCGGCCCGGGCTCGGTGGTGGGCGAGATGTCGCTTATCGAGGGCGGCCCCCGATCGGCGACGGTGGAGGCCGTCAGCGAATGCGAGATCTTCCGCCTCGATCACGCCACCTTCGACGAGATGCGCCGACGGCGCCGCCCGGCGGCCTACAAGGTCATCCTGGGACTGGCCGCCACGGTTGGCCAGCGCCGTCGGGAGACGGACGCTCGCATCCAGCAGGTCTTCGAAGATCCTGCCTCCCACATCGATAGCTTCGAATCCCAGCTTCACGAGATGCTGGGCCGTATGCGTAAATCCTGACCCCGGGGAGGGGCCCTATGCCCATCATCGACGACGTTGAGCATTACCGACAGATCCTGGCCGCCACGGACTTCTTCGAGGATTTCGAATCCTCCGATCTGGACATCCTCATCAAGGCTTGCCAGCGCAAAACTCTGGCCCCCCGCGAAGCCCTCTGGGCTGTGGGCTCTCCCGGAGACGCCGCCTATTTTCTCATCGAGGGCCGCCTGGAGACCTCTCGCCGGTTGCCTCCCGACGGCCAGCGCACCCTTCAACTCTCCCAGCCCGGCGAATTGCTCGGCCTTTCCCATCTCGTCAAAGAATGGGAGCACGGGAGCACGGCCACCGCGCTGGAACGCACGGAATTATTGGAGCTGTCGCGCGCAAGCTTCAAAGAACTCTTCGACGCCCAGGAGGTCGCCGCCTATCGGCTCGTTGATCACCTGGCCGAAGCGCTGGTTCGCGAGATGCGCGACGCCAACCGTCGCCTCCACGAGGTATTCGGCAATCCGGCCGAAACCCTTCGAACCCTGCGCCGCAGGGTTCGAACGACGTAATAACTCGCGGCGCACAGCACAGAGACGTGGATACCAGCACGATATCCCTCCCCCTCGGAACGGGGAGGTGCCGAGTGGATTCGAGGCGGAGGGGCTTCGTCGCCTACCCCATATTTTGATGCTTCTCTCAACCAATGGTGAGCGAAAATGAAAATTCGAGGACTTGATATCGGCGTAATCGGTGGTGGCTCCTGGGGAACTGCTCTGGCCAAATTGCTCGCTGACAAGGGCAATGACGTCACCATGTGGGTCTATGAACCGGAGTTGGTCAGCCATATCAACGAGTCCCACGAAAATACGTTATATCTTCCCGACATCACCCTGCCTCCAAACCTTCGGGCCACCAACGATATCGCCGCCGCTGTCAGTGATCGAGAATTGATCCTCAGCGTGCCCCCGAGCCACGTGCTGCGAAGCGTCTTGAGACAGGCCACGGACCACCTGCCCGAGGGAGTCCCCATCGTCAGCGCCACGAAGGGGATCGAGAATGACTCACTGATGCTGATCAGCGAGATCTTCGAGGACGTCCTGCCCCCTCACCACCATCCCTTCTTATGCTATCTCTCCGGCCCCAGCTTTGCCCGGGAGGTAGCCCAGGAAAAACCGACGGCCGTCACCATCGCCTCCTACAACCACCGCCTGGCGGTGGACGTCCAGCGCATCTTCAGCAACGGCTTTTTCCGGGCCTATACCTCCAACGACGTCATCGGAGTCGAAATTGGCGGGGCCCTCAAAAACGTCATCGCCATCGCCTCCGGCGCCGTCAGCGGCATGGAGCTGGGATTAAACGCCTCGGCGGGTATGATCACTCGCGGACTTCACGAGATCACTCGCGTCGCCGTGCGCAAGGGCGCCAATCCCCTCACCCTGACCGGACTCGCCGGCATGGGCGATCTGGTGCTGACCTGCACGGGCGGTCTGAGCCGTAACCGCACCGTGGGCTTCAAGCTCGGCCAGGGCATGAGCCTCGAGGAAGTCCTGGACGAGATGAATATGGTCGCCGAGGGCGTCAAGACCTCGAAGAGCGTTCACTATCTGGCCCAGGAATTTGACGTGGAGATGCCTATCTCAGAACAGGTCTATCAGGTGCTCTACGAGGGCAAGACCGCCCGTCAGGCCGTGGCCGATCTGATGGCCCGAGATCTAAAACCCGAAATGGGGGGTTGGATGTAGAAGACGGCGGGTATTGGGTATTGGGGATTGGGTATTGGGTGGTGGAAGTTGGGGATCTAAGAACTGATCGTGGGGGTGGACTGGTTCGCGTCGCTGCCTACACTGGGATGGCCATGGCACCACTGACCGACACATTCGGCCGCGTTCATAAATCACTGCGCGTCTCCGTGACCGACCGGTGCAATCTGCGCTGTCGCTACTGCATGCCCGCCGTGGGGCTTCCCTTCGCCTCCAGAGACGAGCTGTTGAGCTTTGAAGATCTGCGCTTTGCCGTAGACGTCGCTGTATCACTGGGGGTGGACAATATCCGGATCACCGGCGGTGAGCCCCTGTTGCGAAGAGAACTTCCGAAGCTTGTGACCATGATCGCCGACGGCACGCAGGCCGCCGACATCGCCATGACCACCAACGCCCTATTGCTCCATCGCCACGCCGAGGCGCTGGCCGAGGCCGGTCTTGATCGGGTCAATATCAGTCTCGATTCGCTGCGGCCCGAGCGCTTCACCAAGATTACGCGCCACGGAATCCTGGCGGACGTCTGGAGGGGAATCGAAGCCGCATGTGACGCCGGATTCTCTCCGATTCGCATCAACGCTCTTCTGCTCGACGGCTTCAATGACGACGAGGTCGCCGACTGGCTGGCCATGACCGAAGAGCGCGAAATCGACGTTCGGTTTATGGAGCTGATGCCCATTGGCGAGGGCGCAAAGATGGGGCGCCTCGGCGAATTTCTCAATCTCACGGATCTGAAGGACCGGATGGTGGAGGAGTACGGACTGGTGCCGGCCGACCCGGAGGTGGGAAACGGCCCGGCCCGGTACTGGAAACGGCCAGACGCGAAGGGACGTATCGGCTTTATCACACCCATGTCCAACTCCTATTGCGACAGTTGCTCCCGGATGCGCCTGACCTCGAAGGGGCAACTGCGGGCCTGCCTGGCCTACGACGATGAGGTCGATATCTCGGAGGCGATCCGAGAGCGCGATCGAGAAGCCGTCGCACAGGGCTTTCGCCGAGCCCTGCGAGAGAAGCCGGCGGGACACCAGTGGCGCGACGGCCAGGTCACGCAGACGGGAATGTCTGCATTGGGCGGTTGATTCGCAGGGGAACGAAATATGAATATCCAAATCCAATTCTACGGCGGCCTTCGCCGCCGCGTAGGCTCCGATACGACGACGATCCACGTCGACGCCGAAGCGCCGACGGTAGGTGACGCTGTGGAGGCAGTTCAGCGCGAGATCCCGGCCCTGAAGGGAATCCTCACCAGCGTAGCTCGAGCCGTGGGAGACGAGATCGTCAACGACGAGCACATCCTCGAAGAAGGGGACACCCTGGCCCTGTTGCCACCAGTCAGCGGCGGCTCGCCAGGGCGTTATCTGAGCGAAGAGCCCCTGGATCAAGATCGACTCATCGAGGAGACAGCCGACGAACGCTGCGGGGCCCTCGTCGTCTTCAGCGGTGACGTGCGCAATCACAATAAGGGACGTGACGACGTGGTGGCCATCGATTACGAAGCCCACGGTCCCATCGCCACGAAAGTATTGAAGACCATCGAAGAGGAAGCACTCGAACAATTCGACATCCACCAATGCCGTGTCCAGCACCGGGTGGGGCGCGTGGAGGTCGGCCAGTCCAGCGTCCTCGTCGTCTGTCGCGGCGCCCATCGCGGCGCCACCTTCGAGGCCGCGCGATACGCCATCGACGAGCTCAAACGCCGCACTCCGCTGTGGAAGCGCGAGTGCTACGCCGACGGCACCGATCGCTATCTCGACGGAACCCCACTGGAGAAATGATTCGTGAAAGATATCACCCACAAGCCCGAGACCCTGCGCACCGCCCGTGCGCAGGCGACGCTCAAGATCGACGGCGCCATATTGGAAGCCACCGACCACGCCCGCTCCACCGACAAGGGCGACGCCCTCGAGGCCTCCCGAATCGCCGGGATCATGGCCGTCAAGAATACGGCTCAGGCCCTGCCCTTTTGCCACCCCATCCCCATCACGGACTGTGACGTGGAATTCGACCTTCGAGACCACAGAATCGTCCTCGACGTATTTGCCACCACCATCGCCGCCACAGGAGTGGAGATGGAGGCCCTCTACGGAGCCAGCGTGGCCGCCATGAATCTCTACGATATGCTCAAGCCCCACGCCCCGAAGGATACGGGTCTTATCGCCGTCACCGACGTTCACCTTGTCAAAAAGAGGGGGGGAAAGAGCGATTTTCGTCCCCCCTCGGGGCTGCAGGCCGCCATCCTCGTCACTCACGACGGGATCGCCACTGGCAAAAAGGAGGACCGGGCCGGCCAGACGGTGCGCCGACAATTGGAAGACAAGGGGGTCAGCGTGACCAAATATACTGTGGTGGGCAACGAACGTGAGAACGTGGAGGCCGCTCTCGATGGTCTTCTGAAGCTGGGCCTCGACCTCGTCGTCACCGTGGGAGGAACGGGTCTGCAAGACAAGGACTGCACCGTCGACTGTGTGCGTCAGAGGTTGGACCGCGAGGTACCGGGGATCATGGAGAGCGCTCGCGCCCACGGCCAGCGACGCACCCCTTACGCCATGCTCTCCCGGGGAGTGGCAGGCATCGCTGGCAATACCCTGGTGGCCACCTTCCCCGGAAGCACCGCCGGAGCCCGCCAGACGGGGCAGGCTGTCCTGACCGGATTGCTCCACGCTGCCACCGGAAGTTGTTGACTCAAAACCTTTTCGGGTATAACAGGATACAATACCTCGTAACGCGAGAGGCTTTGTTCGTCGCCCCCTAAAGTCATTTTTCCGGATTGCCAGACCAATCCGGGCTGTATGCAGGAGATACCATGCTCGATTTCTTTCTCTTCAAATCCTTCCTCGCCCATCGTCTGGCCAAAATTATTTACTACCTGATGCTGATGGCCATGTTCCTCGGCTATCTCGGCATGACGGGATTGGCCTTCGTTCAGGATACGACGGCGGGACTGATCTTCCTTGGCGTTGGTTTTATCGGCCTCGTATTGTCCTCCATTATCTTCCGCGTCATCATGGAAGTCATGGTGGTGATCTTCGAGATCCATAGCGAGCTGCAGGAGCTGAATAAGAAATTCGCCGGTGGCCAGCCGGCTCAGTCCAGCGCTCCCGTGGCCTCTCAGCCCATGGCCCACATGTCCCAGCCCGGCCATATGATGAGGTAAAGCGGGTGATGGGTATTGGGTGATGGGTACTCGGTACCTGGGTATCGGGTGCTGGGTACTCGTTGCTATTTGGGGCTTTTGCGGATGGTGTCGAACTTCGGGCTGTATCGAGACAACTAGCCCGCGCCGAGGAGCCCCATCATGGTACGAACCAAGGACGCCCCCATTCGCTACGCCGTCATCGGCCTGGGCCATATCGCCCAGGCCGCTGTGCTTCCCGCCTTCCAAAACGCCGAAAATTCCGAGCTCACCGCCCTGGTGTCGAGCGACGACGTCAAGCTCGCAAGACTTGGCGAGCGCTACAATATCGGCCACGAATACCACTACGAGGACTTCGACGATCTCGTGGCCGACGGCGACGTTGACGCCGTCTATATCGCCCTTCCCAACCATCTCCACCACGACTACGTGCTGCGCTGCGCCGAAGCCGGTCTCCACGTATTGTGCGAAAAGCCCCTGGGCGTCACCAGCCAGGAGTGCAAAGAGATGGTCGAGGCATGTGAGAAAAACGAAGTCCTGTTGATGACGGCCTATCGGCTTCACTTCGAAGCCGCGAACCTGCAGGCCGTCGACGCGGCACAGAAAGGGGAGCTCGGCGATCTTCGCTATTTCCAGGCATCTTTTTCCCAGGACGTCAAACCCGGCGACGTTCGTCTGATGCCCATCGAAGAGGGTGGAGGCACCGTCTACGACGTGGGGATCTACTGCATCAACGCCGCTCGATATCTCTTTCGCGACGAGCCCACACAGGTCATGGCCTTTTCGGAGAGCCGTGAAGGGGACGATCGCTTCTCCGATTGCGACGAGATGACCTGCGCCACCCTTCGCTTTCCGGGCCAACGCATCGCCACCTTCGTCACCAGCTTCGGCGCCCAGCAGACCTCCACCTACCGCCTGGTGGGAACCGAGGGAGAAGTGGTCCTCGACCCGGCTTTCGGCTACGCCACGAACCTGGCCTACGAATTCCACATCGGCGACGAGGTCCGCGGCCAGACCTTCCCAAAACGCGATCAATTCGGCCCGGAGCTGGTCTATTTCTCCGATTGCATCGAGAACGCACGCACCCCCGAGCCCGACGGCTACGAGGGATGGGCGGACGTGAGCATCATCGAGGCCATCTACGAATCGGCCCGCACCGGAAAGCCCGTCGACGTCGACGTCGTCGAGCCCCCCAAGAGGCCCGACGCCGCCCAGATCATCACTCGCCCCGGCTTCGAAAAACCCAGCGAAGTGCATGCCTCGGGGCCCAAGGACTGATACGGACCCACTGGATACGGATCCACGATCGGTCAGTTTCTATGGGGAAATCTCGCCAAAACAAACAAGCACCGACTCGTAATGAAGGACTTTTCGGAGACGATGTGCTCCCGCGCATCGGCAGTCCTGCGCAGTCCGTCGCAGCGACTTCCGATAGCGAGGACGCTATCGTCTCCGAAAGCCCTATTTTTTTTCCAGTCCGAAAGTGAATACGGATCGAGTGGAAGGGAGGTCGGATCGTCGGGGGGCCGGAAAGCAGACACTCAGCCCAAATAGTCTTTGAATAGCGCCTTGATGTCTCGCCCCCGATCGTATCCACGCTCTTCAATGAGCTCAACGGCCCCCCAAACACCGACCGCCAATCAACGCCCACACCTTGGCGAGTCCGTTGAGCGTTTCGGCGGCAAAGCCGAGCATGTCGAATAGGTCGATAGTCACGACTCGAAGAGGGTTTGGGAATCGACGCGACGGCCGGGGGCGTCAAGTGGGCGATCGAGGAGCCATCGCTGGAGCCGATCGTCGATCTCGGACTCCGACTCCAGGGGATGAGCCCGCCGAAACTGCTGACGGCGCAGCGCGATACCGGCATTTGCCAGCTCGAGAGCAACACGCAGTCTCTGCGCCCGCGCTTCGGGACTCTGATCGTCTTTGGAGTTCGTCATTTCGAAATGCCGAAAACGAGAACAGGGAATCAACTCTGCCATTCAAGGTAGGAGCCGACTGAAATGCGGTCAACGCTGGCCCAAGAGTATGATACGAGCAGGGTGTGATCCACCTTGATCGGTTGTAGAACTCGATGTGGTCGAGGCTCCCCTCTGGCCCTGGCCCGGTCCCTAGCCCTGGCCCGATGTGGGTTCGCGTCGGCGAGTTAGGTTGGGTCCGCCGCGATCCCCGAAAGGAGGAGCAACAGCCGGGAAAAACAACTACAAAGGACGGGCCTGGGCGAGGGCCGGGGCCCGGGCCGGGGAACTACTACCGACGGAAACCGATCACACCCATAAGAACAACCCCTATTGCCCTCCTCCCCTGCCGTGACGTACAACGGTGGCAACACTGATGAGTGACCTTCATTGATTTCCGGGGCCATTATTTTGCGATTATTGCACACCTCCGATTGGCATCTGGGCGTGTCCATGAACGACGCCTCCTGTGAGGCCGAGCAGCGCCGTTTTCTGGACTGGCTTATCGACACCCTCGACGAGCGTGAGATCGACGTCCTCGTCGTCGCCGGCGATATTTTCCACTTTCGCCAGCCCTCCAATAGCGCCCAGCGGATATATTACGATTTTCTGCGCCGCGCCGCGGAGTTGCCGAACCTGCAAAAGGTGATCGTCGTCGCCGGCAATCACGACTCACCATCGGGGTTGGAGTCGCCCCGCAGTATCCTGGAGACCCTCGACGTCGACGTGGTGGGCACCGTCAGCCGCAGTGAGGACGTCGCCGAGCGGTGCCTGATACCCCTGCAAGGACCGTCGGGTCAGGTGGAGTTGGTGGTATGCGCCGTCCCCTACGTTCGCCCTGCTCAGCTCGGGGTCTCCGGCCTCGTCGGCTCTCCCGAGCAGGTGCGTCTGGCCTTCGAGCAGGCCTTCGGCGAGCTCTATACGGAGTTGGCCGACGTCGCCTACGATCGTTATGGCGAGGTTCGGCTGGTGGCCACCGGCCATCTGACCTGTGCCGGTGATGAAAGCCCCGACGAAGACGACCTCAGAGGGCGCTCGCCAATCCACTCCGTGGGCACCATCGACGCCCTGAGCTCCTCCATCTTCGACGAGCGTTTCGACTACGTCGCCCTCGGTCATATCCACCGCGCCTTTCCCGTCGAAAAACCCCGCGTCTGGTACAGCGGAACCCCTGTCCCCACCTCCAAAAACGAAACCTCGAAGCGATATGTCATCGACGTCGATCTATCGGCGTCGACTCCCGATTGCGAATTCGTCGAGGTTCCGCGCTGGCGCGACATCCATTGCGTCGAGGGGAGCCAGGAGCAGGTCCTGGAAGAATTTTCCACGCTGACGACGGAATGCGATCTTGCGCCTTATGTCTTTGTCCACGTACGAGACGAGGACTTCAACTACGACGAACCCATCGCTACCGTGCTGCGCACGCTGGCCGCAGAGCTCGACGAGCCCAGACCGCGCATCGTGGACTATCGAGAGACCGATCTTCGCAGCGCCACGGCCACCGGTGGGCCTCCGGCGCAGCTCGATGAATTGACGCCGGAAGAGGTCTTCCTACGTCTATACGAAAGCGAAAATGAGAACCGGAGTCCCACAGAAGAGCTCTTGCGCGCCTTTCGCGAGCTCCTGACCGACGACGAGGTGGACGAACGGCCCGCGCAGACCTCCGGCGAGCCTTCCGACTCCGTAAAGGAGCCGGCATGAGATTTCATCGCCTGGAGATCCACAATATCAACTCCCTCTACGGCAAAGACCACGTCGTCGACTTCGACGACGAGCTCGGTACAGCTCCCCTATTCTTGATCATGGGCCCTACGGGCTCTGGAAAATCGACGCTTTTGGACGCCATCTGCCTCGCACTCTTCGGGCAAACTCCACGGCAACGCGACAAGAACAATCCCCGCGACATCGCCCGGGCCGTGATGTCGCGCAACACCGGGGTGTGCTCGGCGCGCCTCGAATTCAGCCGCCTCGACCCCGAAGATGGTCGGCTTCGCTACCAGGCCGAGTGGTATTGCAACCGCGCCTATGAGAAGCCCGACGGCAATATGCAACAACCCCGGCGCTCCCTGCGAAAATGGAACGGCGACGGATGGGATGAGCTGGTCTCCAAATCCTCGACAGAGAAGCACTTCATCGATCACTTCGAAGAGGCCCGTGCAGGGATGAGCCTCGACGACTTTTTGCGCACCATCCTGCTCGCACAGGGGGACTTCGCCGCCTTCTTGAAGGCCAATGAGAATGGGAAGGCCCAGATCCTGAAGACCCTCACCGATACGTCGACCTATCGAAAGATCGGCGCGCGAGCGAAGCAGCGTTGGAACGACGCCGACGACGAGGTCAAGCGCATCGAGAAGGACGTCGAAAGACTGGATCTTTTTGACGACGAAGAGCTCGAGACGTTGCAGGAAGAACGGGCACAACTCGAGGTGAAGATCGAAGACGAGGGTAAGACACTCAGACAGTTGGAAGCCCGACAGAGGTGGTGTGAACAACTAGAAAAACTCGGGCGACATGTCGAGAAAGCCAAAGAGACTCTCGAAAAGGCACAGAAAAAACGAGAAGAACGAGCCGATGACGCAACCAAGCTTCAGCGAGCGAAGGAGGCCAGCCCTCTTACTCCGATCCTCGAGCGCTGTGACGACCTGGCGGAGAAGCTCGAAGATCTCGACGCCGAGATCGACGACGTACAACAGAAGATCGACGACGGCGAAGAGCAGCGCAGCGAGCGAGAAGAGACGTTCAGTGCAGCCGAAGAGGCATATCAGGCGGCCAAAGAAGCGAAGAAGGCCAAGAATGAAGACCTGAAAAAGGCCCGGGCGCTTCGCTCGGAATTATCGAGCGCACAAAAAGCACGAGCCGACGCAAAAGAGGACTTCGATGACGCAAAAAAGGCGGTCGACGCGTCGCAGGAAAAACTCAAAGCCGCCGACGAGGCTCGAAAAAAAGCGAAAGAAGATTCGAAGACCGCAACAGAGGACCTCGACGAATTGGCAGCTCACGAGGGCATCGCCGAGGCGTTGGGAGCCCTCGAGGCGCGCACCGAGACGCTGGCCGACCTTCGCACAGCATTGGAGATACTGCGCAAAGAACGCGACACTCTCGAAGACGATAGAAAAAAGCGAAAATCCAAGGCGGAGGAGCTCGCCAACGATTTGACGAAGACCCGCGACGACCTCGACAGCCTACGTCGAACCTTCGAGAAAACGCAGGACGTCCTCGCCAAATGTCTCGGCGACGCAGAAGACACAAAAGAGCGGCGCCGTCAGCTCACAAGAGCTCGCGATGAGGTCAAAGGGCGCCTCCCCGGTCTCGATCGCATCGAAGAGAAGATCTCCGAGTACGCCTCTTTGATGGAGAAACTCGCCGATCATGATGAAGAGCTGAAAGTCCTCGACGAGACCATCGATGAGTTTCGGGATAGACAGAAAGATCTCGGCCAAGAGCTCGACCTCGCAAAAGAACGCAGATCACTTCTCGAGGAGAAGGTCGAGATCCGACAACTCCCGATCCAACTCGCAAGAGAGCGCCAGCAACTCCAGCCCGACGAACCCTGCCCCGTCTGCGGAAGCCCATCTCATCCCTATCGCCATGAACCACCTGACGAAGAGGCCCTCGAGGAGCGCTTCGAAGAGGCAAAAAAAGAGTTAAGAGAGGCCGAAAAGCTTCTCGCGGGCCTCGAGAAGGAGCGCTCCGAATTGGAGAAGAGGCTCTCCGCAACATCGGCGAAGCTCGAAGAGCGCCGAAAGTCGCTCACGACATTGCAGGCAAAGGAAGAGCAATTGCAGCTCGAGATCGCTCGAGAGGCGAAAGATCTGGAGCTCTCCTGGGATAAGGAAGAGCCCAGGGCGATGAATGCCGCCCTCGATATGCACAAGGAAGAGTGGAAGACTGAAGTCGATGAGTTGGACCGACGACTCGAAGAGCTGGAGACAGCCGACGAGGAAGCACGAAAAGCCGAAAAGGCGTTTCGGGACTGCCAGACAGCCATCGGTTCACTGGAAGAGAGTCTCGAGAATGCCGATGATCGGCTCCAGGACTTGAGGGACCGAATCGACTCTCTCGACGAGGAGATCGCCGCGAAGTCCGCTGATATCGAAGAAGCAGGCCAGAAACTAAGCGATGACTTCGCCGAGGTCGGCGTCACCGTGGAATCCGGCAGCGACTCGGCCTTCGCCGACGCCTTGAAGACGGCGGGGTCGAAGAAGACCGCCCGAGAGAAGGCAAAGAAGGCGTTTGAAGATGCTCAGGAGACGCTTCGCGACCGCAAGAAGGAGGTCGAAAAATTGGAGGAGCGTCTTCCGGAACAGAAAGAGCGCATGGACAAAGCCCACGAGAAGCTGGAGCGATATGACGAGGCCGTCGAAGCGCTCGATGAGAAGATCCAGGGCGTCCTCGACGGGCGCGATCCCGACGACGTAGAGACCGAACTCGACCGTCGCATCGAGGAGGCGGAGAAGAAGCACGAGACGGCGCGCCGCCAGTTCGAAGAGGCCAAGAAGACCCTTGAGACCAACAAGACGCTCTTGGCCGAGAAGACGAAGAATTTCGACAAGCTCAAAGGAGAGCGAAAGAAGTCCTACGCAGAGCTTCGACGGGGCCTCGAAGAGGCAAATTTCGCGACCGAAGAGGAGTTGCGACAGGCGTCAATGAGCGCCGAGGCGTTTGAAGAGCTGGAAAAGGAGCTCGAAGAACTCCGCATCGCCGTCACGTCCGCCGAGTCCAACCTCGAGGAGCGGCGAAAAGAGTTGAAGGAGCACCACGAATCCCGTCCGGAGGACCTCGACGAGACCCTGGAGCCTGCGGAGCGAAAGGCCCGAATCGAAGCGATGAGAACGGAACTCAAGGATCTTCAGCTATCTCTGGGAGCCATCGGCCAGAAGCTCGAGACCGACCGGAAGAATCGCTCTCGCCAGACGGAGATGCTCGCCGAGTTGAAAGAGGCGAAGAAGACGCTGCGCCTGTGGAACGAGATGCGAAGGCTCATCGGCGCCGGCGATGGAGAGCGCTTCGAAAAATTCGCTCAGGCTCTAAACCTCGAAAATATCGTCCACCACGCCAACGAACACCTACGAAACCTCTCCGAGCGCTACCGGCTCGCCGTCGTCCGCGACGAAACGGGCCACCCCCGGTTGGACTTCGAGATCGTCGACGGCTTCCAGGCCGACCGCACTCGCGAACTCTCGACCCTCTCCGGCGGAGAGACCTTTATCGTATCTCTGTCTCTAGCCCTCGCGCTGGCCGACTTTCGCCAGGTCCAGATGCCGGTGGAGACACTGCTCCTGGACGAGGGCTTCGGCACGCTGGACCAACGATCATTGGACGACGCCGTCAAGGCGCTCAAGAGCCTCCACGACCGCGACCGCCGCCGCGTGGGAGTGATCAGCCACGTCGAGCAACTCCAGGAGCGCATCGGACACCGCCTTGTGCTCGAAAAATTAGGTGGTGGATACTCCCATATCACCGTGGAAACGCCGGGATAGCATGCTATCGGCCTAGAACGCCGCAGCCCCGAAACACGGCCCCTGCGCGGTTTATCCCGCAGGCATGATTTCAGTCATTTTGTTGAACGGTTACGATAATTTTCGTCGCCATACGGTGATTCCTGTTGTTTTCGGAAGTCCAGGGAGTTATTCTCAACTAATCCTGACTTCGTGGAACGGCACTATAGGCGAGGGGGATCTCGAGTATGTCTTCTCATCGAGGCAACTCGATGTACGACGATATTTGCCTCGGCATATTGAGCCGATGGCACAGGCAATATTTCAACTCTCTTTTCAAATGAGGTTACGAATGAAGTATAGAACCCCCCCCCCCGATATTTCTGATCGGGTTTCTGGCGGTCGCCGTTTTGTTTAGTGGATGTTCAGAGTCAGTCGATGATGCTGAAGACTCTGAAGTGGCGCCAGAAGAGACCGAGCGCGAAATCATGTTCGGATTCGGTCGAGACGTGGAGCAGTCCCGAGGTCAATGGAGACACGCGGAAGTGGCTGGCAAAGGGGCTGACGACGCGAGTGATCCGCAAGAAGAAGCGGAGGAAGGCGCCCGAGCGGCACGGCTCGTCCAGACTGCGCTCGCTTCCCGTGGGACAACGGAGATTCGTGGGACCGTGTGGAGACCTCAGGGAGCCACTGTATGCGAAGAGCCGATGCTCAACCGAGGCTCCGGCCAACTCTCCTCCAGTACGCGCTTGGTCACGGCCCGCCACGTTGTAGAACCGATGGGCGCATACGATGGTCCCGGAATTCATACAGATGGTATCGAAGTTCGTTTCGAAACTACCGATGGTGGGAGTGTACCTGAGGGAAGGTTCGTTCCAGGTTGGGATGACAACACTCAGGGTCCCGTGGTGCCACATGACCATGACTATTATCCGTCTCCTTTCTATCCCACGAAATTTCCCACAAATGAGGCAAACCCCCTTCTTGCGAATCGAATGGCCCAGCTCGGGATGGAAGAGCTCGCGCCTTTGGAGATGGAGTTTCTCCGCGGTCCTTGGCGATTTGAGGCCGACACCAGTAGCTGCACGATAAATGACGATTGTCGCAGCGGTCAGCAGTGCAACGCCAATACCAATGAGTGCGAAAACGAATTCCACTTCGATGCCGTACTCTCGAGTGCCCATCTCGACATTTCGATTCTTCGAGTCGATGAACTCAGCAACGGGTCATTTACCGGTGACCCTCAAAGTCAGGAAGGGGTCTTTCTTAGCTCCGGAAGTTTCGGTGATTTGAATCGACCGGGCATATTCTTTGATTACAAGAAATTTCAAAGTCTTGAGCATATTACCTGCGCAGACGAGGAATCGGAGCTCGGGGAATGTGACGACGAAGACCTCGAAGCCCCACTCTATCCGGAGTATTCGGACCAAACCGACGGGCATTTTACCAAGCTGTGGATGCTTCACCATCAGTCGTTTCCAGACAGCCCGGCAGATGATTGGGATGCCGCTGATGTCAGTAATACAACGAATCTGATCTCGAATCCCTTTCCCTACGTAGCGTTCGGGCAAACTTCTGATAGTCAGTTTCCAGAGAAGGGACGACGTCACGAGATTGATGGAGAGGACAAACCGGCCAAAGTTATCCATATTTCTCCCTATTGCGTGGCAGAGGAATCGAATCCGTATTTTCCGGTTATCGGTGATGCGATCCCTTTTTCCCTCGATGGTTTCCAGGGCTCGAGCGGCGGCTCCATAGTGAGTCCACTTCGCTATCTCTGGGGAAGTGTCGTCCAGGAAGACGATGTCCGTGTCTATCCGTCGGCCGTCGGCTTTGGATCGACGGGGGGCCTGACTTTAGTGGACAGTGGCAAGATTTTGCTGACCTGGAGCCTAACGGGAACTTCGAGCAATATTTCTGGGCGAGCGTAATGAGCGATGAGGCGTTCGACTATTCCAGACGGGAAACGGACGAGGGGGGTGACGATCCCTTCGATCCCTCACCTATACAGCCCCCAGGAGATGGTGAGCCGGACTGCGAGGTACCCGATGGCGCGCATGGTTGTAGTGTGTATAAGACGGCCATTGCGCCAAACGACGCCTATCCCAACTTGCCTTCGGATACCTCTCAGATCGCACCGTACGAATGGCCATCCGGAGGAGATGGATCTGAACCGGGAAATACCTGGGATCACCAGGAAGCAAACCACGAAAACACGACCGGACTTCGACGGATGCTGTGCGGAAAATCACACGCAAACTTCACCAACGCGGACCCGAATAATGTCGGAATTGGCGTCGGGTTTGTCGGCAGCGTTCGCTACAATCCCGACAACATCGAACAGGACGTCATTGACGACGGTTCCACGATCGGTTTTGCGCGGATGATCTGCACGCCCTGGAGTTCCAAGCCATTCGTTCGAAATTGGCCATTTCTTCGAACGATGGGGCTCTCCTACCAGAATACGGAGCGCGACGTCTCTACTCTTCGGTACGTCACAGACGGATTCGGCTACTATCTGGGCTGGCTCCAAAACACGCTCGCGAATCTCGGCGAGTGGCGTTACGACGATGAACAGGCCACATGGGGTCTGGACGGTCCTTATCTTCGTCCAATCTCTATGAAGACCTGTCCGCCGAATTATTTTCTATTCGGGGTCACTTTCGACACGAGAGAATATAACGGTGACCGTGTGGTGCGGGGAATTAAGACCCTGCACTGCAGGGTGAGTACGGATGCGTGGGAGCGTTACCAGCAGCAGCTCGATCGTGTCGTGCATCGCGACCTATACATCGACGGGCAGGGGTATGGCTTCTATCAAATGGGTGGAAGAAATTTCTCACGCACCCAATATATCGGATGGCCCTATTCCGACGCTAGCCTGGACGGATGTGATATTGTCCCGGAACCAGGTGCTTGTGAAACCACGACGTTCTGTCACCCAGACCCAACCAAGAGCCATAAGAGGATCGTGGGCGGAATGGTCTATAGCCGGAATTCGGAAGGGATGATCGACGAATTTGGGATTGAATGCATAGAAGAGCCTGGATGATGAGCTACTATCGGAAAACTTATGGAGTAGCCTTGTTCGTCGTGATGACGCTTGTGGGTTGTACAGTCTTCGAAGGCTCGTCGGCGTGGGAGATCCTGGAGCCTGCCGATGAGGAGGAGATCAGTCAATGCCCACAGGTGGAGGAGCAGTGGGCATCCGACGACTTCGTGATGGGGTTATATTATTACGTCGCCTGTCACCGGGGGCACAACGACAACTTCGTTGTGTCCCCGACAGCGGTCCGACTGGCGCTTGGCGAGCGGGCCATGCTGTCGGACGGAACGGATCCAGAGGCGCTCGCTGGGCAGTTGGGATACGTGGATAGCCAATCCATGTACCACAGTGGTGAGGATATCCGTGCAGAACTCCTCGATCGCAAACCGACCTCCTATACCATCCGAACCGGAGAGCTATCGGAGGCGGAGATGTACTTCGAGGAAGAGGATCCGGAGCGCCTACGCCGGGCGCTGGGGATCGAATTCTACAGCGTGAAGTGTATCGAGGCCGCTTCCCATGTATGCGCGTGGACCGCGCAAAACGATCGTTGGGACGGAGAGAATTTCTTCGACTCGGTTTCTCCGCACGAGTTTGGAGAGACCGGAGAAACGACTGCGATGATCCTTCGGGGATATACGAGGAGCGGATCAATTAGTCCGCCGTCGGGAGTGCCGACCACAAGAATACTAGACTTTCGAGACGTCAATGGGGAGAGCATCCCTACCGTCGACGTGATAGTAAGCGGCCGCTATTCCGAGACTTCGGAGGGAATATTTGTCCTCGAGTGGTCTCTGGTAGGACAGGAAGTATCTGTGATCTTCGTTGGGAGTCCCGATCTGAACCTGGAGGAAACGGAGCGATCGTTTTTGGCGAAGCCCATCACTGACTGGATCTCCAGAGTGGAGAATCAACCGTATTCAAGGACGACGAAACGCCGTATACGAATTCCCGTCTTCGACATCGAAGACTCCTTCGACGTGCAAGAGCATTTCGAATTGCATGAGTCGCTGTACACGGCGACGAGATTAAACCTCTTCGGACGCAAAGAGTTCCCACGGAGATCCGTCATCAATCAAGCAGAACGCCTTTCGGCGCGTAAGGTTGAGGGAGGAATAGTAGGGGGCGGGCCTCAGAATTTAGACGAAAAGGTGAAGACGCTGGTAAACTTCAACTCTCCCTTCTTATTCATTCTCTACGATCGTCCCACGGAGACGGTGCTGAAGATCGGGCGCGTCGCGAGACCCTGACCGTCAATGAGCTCCCGGGCATCACCAATGAGTTGGAGGCGATGGGCGCGTGTTTGTCAGCAGCAGTCTCTGGTCGGCTCAACCGAAGATGACCTGCTTTGCAACGAGAAACGCCCCGCCAACAACTTGGCGGGGCGTTTCGGGGCTACGGATGAACCCGGTCAGGTAAGGCCGAACCCTATAAGACAAGACAATGCCCCGAGAGGGCAGCCCGACTCAAAACGCCGGCAATTACCGAAACACACCGATAGATCGGCATCAAAATCAACCGAGAACCGGCGTAGATCGTATTCACCTTCGCTTGTTTTGGGACTAGAACCCGCGCGCGGAGACCACCATGACCGACCAACTCCTCCAATCCATCGCCGAAACGATCGCCCGTAGGGTCAACGACGAACTCTCTCCCTTCGAGGGCTTCGATCTTCGCGCCGACGCCGGAGAGCCGGGGATGGTATACGTGGCATTGCGAGGAGCGAAGAAGGAAGCCGAGGTCGGCGAACGACTGGCAACAAAGCTCGCCGCTCTCGTGGCGGACGTCCTCGAAAAGTCGGACGAAAAAGGGCTGGACTTCGCCCTCGCCATGGGCCGGGGCAACAAAGATCTGCTGCTGCGCGTGGAAGTGCAGTAGTCGCTAGCGCTCCGCGCCGTAGGCCTCGAGGCCAGCCCCGGATGCTTCGCCGACGACGTCGGCAGTAGTATTGCCGGCGCCTCCCGCGACTCCCACAGTGAGCATGTCGGCTGCCGCCAGGGCAAAGGCGACGTTTTCGTCTCTCTCGGCGCGTGCCAACAACTCCGGATCGGCCAATTGAGCATTGACCGCTCCACGAGCCATGACGGTGTCCAGTTGTGCATCGGAGATGCTGATAGTGGACTGCATACCCGATGTCGTGAGCCCGGCGGCGATAGCCGCTGCTCCGGCACCACCGGTGAGCACAGTGACACCTATACTGGCTGTGATATTTATGGCCGCGATTCGCCTCCCCTGCCATTTTTCAGCATGCTCAAAGCCCTCAATCCCGTCCAGATAAAACTGACCCAATTCATTGACCTCTTCCGGCGGTGAAGTGACAGCGCCCAATTCGGCCAAGACTTCGTCGCGAATGGGAGCGATCAGGTCCTCCGTGAGGAGTTCGGCGTTTCCTCGTGTATGTTGGTTTCCGAGATCTCTGACCAACCTCTCCATTCCCTCGTAGGCGTCGTCGAGATTGCTCTCGAGTGTTGCCTCCAACACATCAAAGGTTCCGCCCCGCGAGAATCCCATCCGTTGCACTTCGGTACCCGAGTCGCCGTCCAAGAATGCCTGTCGCATGTCCTCGTTCGTGCGAATTTCGTCGAGGGTCTCCGCCATATCCGCGGTGTCGGAGCGGGAGATCCCGAAATTCTGTAGCGCCTCGGCGATCTCCTCCGGACTATTGGCCTGGGCAGCTACTCCGGCCAGAAAGGCTCGGCGGCTATCGGAGCTTGCGTTGAGCTGCTCGAGATGTCCCATTGCCTCGTTGAGCGATGACTCCGCGCGGCTGAGGATGGATCGGGTGGTCCTCCTCATCGCAACGTCAGCGACTTCGTCGAAGATCTCGTCGGCGAGTTCGTAATCTCCCGTCGTCTCTCTCAAGTGTGCGCGGAACTGATCGGGATGTGCCATCAATTCGACGATTTCAGCGCGATTCATGTTTCTGTCACCTATCGTCGTGCTGACCTGGCTCTGGACGGTGTTGCTGTACAGCTCGTCGCGGCTGGCCAGTCTTTCGCCCAAATCACCGAAGGCTCTGGCGGCCCGGCTGGTCTCAACGTCAAAGACCTCTTCACCGTGCCCCATCGCCAACATTCCCGCCGATATGGACCCCTCGATCTTGTCGGCCAGCTCTCGGCCCTCCAACCCCTGCTCCTGGCCGCGCTCCATCAATGCCATATACTTCGATTCGACTTGCGTGCCCTCCCACTGATCTCGGACACCCATCACCACCCCGCCGTCCTCTTTCACCCGCTCCGACTCCGACGGTGGCTCCGACAACTCCAATCCCATCTCTTCGGCCTTCTTCTCTACCCTTCTCTCCACATAGGAAGTTGTGGGATTTTGATTCGACGTTCCCTTGATTCCATCACTCATAACCATCCCCGTTGCGTACAGTTTCACCATCGACCTGGCGTTGATCCCGCCCTAGATCTATTGTCGAGGATTTCACCGAAATTTTGCGTACCGATCCCACCGTACGCCGCAACAAGGGAGCATAATTCGTTGCCATTACAGGACGAACGAAAATATCAAGAAATCTCAATTCACCCGGGTTTCCCCGAATCGAACCAAACGTCGACTCGTAAGCGTTCAGCGGGGGGTTACGCGGTTGCCCCATCGACCACTCGCAGAAGACGCTCGTGGCCACTTCCCCAGTCAAGCTTGGGGAAGGGTTTTCTTACGACGATGCCCTCACTTAACCCCTCTCCAGCTTGACTGGGGAGGTGGGCGCAGGCGTAGTTCAGCCTGCGGTCGGAGGGGCCTCGTCGCACCCCACTGAACGCTTACCGTCGACTCCACGGGCCACAGGCCACGTGGCTGCCCAGGTCACGCTGCGACCCGCTATCGCGGGTGCCCGGCGTGACATCCTCGGAAGGACAAGCCGTCCTGCGGTGCAGATCGAAACCACCGTCGATTTGTGATCAATAGCCCCTCCCGGCGAGGCGCAGCCGCGCACTTCTACCACTTCAACTCGATGCCAATATCGTACGTCTGCGGAAGATCGCGCTCCATCCACTCTATCGAGGCGGGCAACTCC
>SLPW01000205.1 GCA_007131755.1 Myxococcales bacterium
CCGACGGGTGCGACGATCGGGGCTATGATTGGAAATATTCCGACGGAATGGAGGACCGGCTCGAGGCGATGGTGGAGGATCGCAACTTTCGGTTGAATGACGACAGTCAGACGCCGCGCCATATCTTGATCAAGCAGATTCTCACCGGCGATATGAGGCTCAATTACGATCCGGACACCGGAGAAGGGGACGGGCCGGGGTGCTGGTTTGTCCCTCGCGCTCGGGGAGCGCTGAGTCAGGAACAGGTCTGCTGTCGCTTCATCGACGAGCACGGCCGGTGTTCGGGGGCAGGCAATGACGGATTTAGCCGGTATATCGACTATAACGCCGTGGTACCCCACTACCAGGAGGTGTGGGACGAGCAGCTCAATAACGGGTTGTTGGACGCCTTCGGAACGACGGCCTTATTTACGATGGCCTCCTTTGACGGGTATCGAGACGACGGCACGCGAGATGAGGGGTGGCGATTCCCGATGCATGATGCGCTGGGAGGCTCGTCGCCCTATTCATCGGGCCAGACGGAGGCCGATTGTGTGGCGGGAGATTCGGATTGCCACCGCATGGGAGTCTTTCGGTTTATCGGACCCAGCACCTACGATATCGATCGAATCGAGACCTCTCAGTATACGCGCTACGTCCAGGAGGCGATTCTGGACGCCGGATTTTTGTGGCATCACGAGTCTGCGGCGGATGCCGAAGACATGCTCTTGGCCGATATCTTTGCGGAAGACGGGGATACGTTAGACGTCTTTGACTATCCGGCAGGTCAGCAGCCGATTGCCGAGGCAAGTCCTTTTGGTGCGGTATTTCACGATCTGCACCAATTTTATCGCCATGGCCAAAACCAGGGTGCTCTGGGCGACGAAGAGACAGCCGATCCGAACTCGCCGGAGTCGGACGACTATTTCGCCTGCCGTGCGCGCCACTCGGTATTGTTTACGGACGGAACGGGAATCGGTCCGGAGGCGGCGGGTGGAGCGGGCAACGAGGTGGGCTATCTGGATGTATTGGCCTCGCCGGCGCACGGCTACGATGAGGAAGCTTTCCCCTATCTGCCGGCAGAGCGGGCCATCGGCATGATGCTGACGGATATACGTGGCCAGATGGAGGCCCAGATGCCTACCGGAGAGAGCGTGGATCCGGCCCACTATCCACGGGTGCATATCATGGCCGCCGGCATCGAGAGCGAGGCAGCCGGTGCGGAGCGAGAGGGCTACGGTTTTTGTACCCATGATTCGGGGTCAACCGATCCGAATTGCAGCCATTGCTGTCTGAACAGCAGGCCCTGCGGCAATAGCTGTACGGCCTTTGGAAATAGCTGCAATGCATCGCCCGGAACGGCCTGTTGGGCCCAAGAACATGCGTCGACGCGCCGAGATATCGTGGAGAAGCTCTCGGAGATGGCCCACGCCGGAGAGACCTGCGCGCAATACTATCTGCCGGCGGAATTGTTGCCGGGAGAGGATCGCCCGGGAGGACCGGTCTTCAACGGGGCCGGGGCGGAAGGGACCTGTGGAAACGATGAAGATCCGAATAATCCCGACACCTGTCTGGTGATGCAGAACAACACGAATACCTATTATGCACCCCAGCCCGGCGGAGAGACGGAGGAGTTTGTATGTGAGCATCCGGCGCTGATTCTGGAAAGAGAGGATCGTCGAGCCATGGAAATGGCGTTTCGGGCAGTCTTCAACGAGGTGGCCGGGCTGGCAGGGGTACAGTCCCCGACGCGGCCGTCGATTACGAATCACGTCGATCGCCTGGACGCCGATAATGAACAGGAGCCGGGACAGTACCGAATCTACTCCGGGTATCGTCAGGACGGTGACAATCCGCACTGGCAGGGCTTATTGGCCCGCGAATTCATCGGGTGTGGCGACACGGGAGTGATCGATCCCAGCGCCGGAGAGGTGCTATCGTTGAGCGAGGAACTCAACGCACTGCGAGGCCTGGCGGGACAGAATCTGGAGGACGACGAGAACGCCGACGTCGATCGAAGGCGGGTCTTTACATCGATGCCCCTATTCGCCGGAGGAGATGCGGGAGAAGCGACGGTTCGCTACGGCGTATTTGGACAAAATTTTGCGGGGGACGTCTTCGGAGAGACGCTTCTCGGGAGTGACGAAGAAGATCACCGCATCGCCATGCACCGACACTGGCTGATCGATGAGCTGCGTCAACATGCCGGATATACGGAAGACGAGATGTACAATTATTTCAATATCAGTGGAGAGGATCGAGCCCAGGAGTTCGACGAGGTCATCGATCACCTGCGTGGACGACATCATCAGCGAAGCGATCGGGTTCTGGGTGCGATTCGATATTCCAACCCGGTCACGGTGGGGCCGCCCTATCTGGATCTTGCCATCGATTCCTATCGCGACTTCCGACGACGGCAGGCCAATCGTCCCACCATGACTTACGTGTCGACGTTGGACGGACAATTGAGGGCGATCTACTCCGGAGAGCGTGAGGTCAATACACATACCGGGGAGGGAAGTGCGCAAAATTCGGTGCTCGACCGCACGGATACCACGGGAGATACCTCGGAGCAGCGTGAGGCCTGGGCATATGTGCCTGCGATGCTGCACCAGCGCTTTGCGGAATTCTCGAGAGAGACCAATCCCGATATGTTGATGGACGGATCCCCGAGGGTGCGCGACATTCGACTGTGTCCGCGAGCCGGAACGGGGACGGGAGTCGACACCTATCCCGACCCGCGGGTATGTCCGTCGGACGGAGCGGAGTGGCGCACCGTGCTGGTGCAAGGAATGGATCTGGCCGGTAGGGGCTATTTTGCCCTGGATGTGACTCGCCCCGGAGCGACGGACGACGATGGAGATGCGCAAAAACCGGATCCGACGGTGTTGTGGGAGTTCAGCAATCACTGGGAGGGAATTCAAATTCACGATTCGCAGATGGATCCACAGCGCTATCGGCCGCAATCACCTCAAACGACGGAGTGTTCGGATCAAGATATCCAGGATGTCATCAACGCCGGCCGTCTGTGTGAGCAATTGCCGCAAGGAGCGAATTCTCCGGGATGCGACGGGCTGGAGAACAGAATTGAGGACGTGTGGGATCTGGCCTTCTTGGGGTCCACCATCGGAGAGCCGGAAATGGGAATGGTGAGCAAGCAAACCGGGCCGAATAATAACCCGGTGCAGCGCCCGGTGGCCGTCTTCGGAGCGGGGACATCAGAGAGAGCCGCTGCTACACTGCCCTATTCGGATTTCGAGATCTCATCGTCCTGCTCGGCGGCAACGTCGGGACGGGCGATCTATGTTGTGGATCTGCAAAGTGGTCGATTGATCCGCCGCTTCGTAGAGTTCGATGACGGCAGTACGATCCGGCCCTTTGATACGGATATTACGGGTACGCCTGTGCTCAGCGGCTCCGATCCAGGAGATCTGAGCACCCGGGGATTCATCGGTGACGCCAACGGAAATATGTATCGAATCGATATGTCGAGTTCCGATCCCCTGGAGTGGAGTGTGAAGTTGTTCTTCGATCCCTCGGAGCATATGTCGGACAGCGAGATCGACCCCGATGATCTGGGACCGGCGGCGTTTCGTCCGGCCGTGACGACCACGTCCAGACGAGAGCTGGTGTTGGTGTATGGTCTGGGTCAACAGGACGATACGACGTCGACGGATACGCTTCAGGCCGTGATCGCCGTGCGCGAGGAGTTCGACGGGAGCAGTCATAATGGCGAGCGGTTGTGGATTCAGGAATTTCTGGGGCCTGACGATCCGAAAGGGGAGCGATTGACCGGTCCGCCGGTGATCTTCAACAACGACGTCTACTTTACGACCTTCGTGGAGCCTGCCGATGCGTGTATGCCGGGCCGCTCCCGGATCTATAGGATGCGATACGACGGAGACGGCGATGGAAGTCCCGAAGGCAATTGGGATCCCGATGATCCACAATTCGAGGCATTGCGGGTGGACCACGAAAGCAGCGATTATCCCTCAAAGTGGATCCAACCCCGGGCGCCGACGTTGATTCGAGGTATGGCTATCACCATGGGGCCGACCTGTGAGCAGGCCGCCGCCGATGCGCTCGGGCAGCCCTCGAGTGGTTCGCGTCCACAGTTGGTGGCGCAGACCGGGGGAGCCGATCTGGCCGATGGTTCGGCAGGAGAAGCCTCGCCGGGAAGCGCACAGGCCGGAGCGGGCCAGGTAGGTGGCATCGGTCAGGTCACGGTCGATCTGGACGTGCCGCAGACATCGGCGATTCCTCTGAGCTGGACGGTGCTGGAGCAGTGAGCAGGGAATGCGAATCACGCAGAGGAAGCTCATTATGACGGCTCAGGTTCTGGGCAAGATGCCACAGAAGGCGGCGCTGGTGATGGTGGCGCTGTCGATGGGGGGAGTGTTGTGGGCCTGTAGCTCCGATGATCCGGATTCGGAACCGGAGCAGGTTGACGAAGAGGAGATCGCCGAGCAGCAGGAAGAGGAAGAAGAACGAGAGCAGATCTCGGAGGCCTTCGGGTTACCCGTGCCGCCCGATCATTATAATATTCGGTGGCAGGACGGGCGGATTGAAGTGACGACGAAGAAGAGCCTTCAGGAGTTGCGACAGTTCTTCGAGGCTCGATTGGTGGACTACGAAGTGGTCGACGAGGGGTGGAGGCTGGAGTTGGTGCCGCTACGAAGCGGCTCACCGGCAGCAGAGGCCAGATATGCTGCACGTCCGGAGCGCAGTCCCGTGCGGGTGGAGTACCGCCCGGATGCCAGGGCGTTCGCCTTCGACGACGGCCTGCAGAGCGAAGGGGAAGATGAAGTGGGGGAAGCCGAGGAGCTGGCACGGGAAGAGCGACCACGACCTACCGATCCGGAGTGGATGGAAGAACATAGGGGCCAGCCGGTGGAGGTGCGCACCGACGACGGACAGTTGTTGGCGCCGGGGGCCCGCTGGGGTGAGCCCTATACGCCGCCGGAGGGATCGCCGCTTCATAGCGAGCGAAATCGGGCCAATTTTGGCAGGCCCTTCGGCGATTGGAGCGCTTATTGAGCCCACCTGATCGGTTGTAGAACTCAATGTCGTCGAGCCCGCCCTGGCCCCGGTCCGGTATTTCTTCGCGTCGGCGAATAAGGTTTGGGCAACAACTACCCCCTTGAGGGAGGAGCGAGCGCCGAAAAGAACAACAGCAAAGGACGGGCCTGGGCGAGGGCCAGGGACCGGGCCGGGGAACTACTACCGGCGGCAACGGATCACACCCGGGGACAATACCAATGTTTACGCCCCCGCCGGGGGAGCCTATACTCTCGACTGCCAACGTGGGAATCGGGAGATGGGTCTGACATGAAGAGGATGGTTCGGTTTGGCATCTGGCTGAGCGCGGTGTTCGCTCTCGGCGCAATGGCCACGGGGGTCGCGGCGGCCGGTGAACCTGTGGACGTGGCGGTCTTCGAACTGACCGGCCAGGACATCGACGACGACATGCTTCAAACGCTCTCCGGCGTATTGCGTCAGGAGGCGTTGCAGCACGATGCCTATTCGCTGGCGAATCCGGCGACAATTCAGAGAGACGAAATTGCACTGGTGGTGGGGTGTGACCCCGACGAGGTGGAGTGTTTACGCCAGATGGGAGAGTTCGTCGACGGGCAGGTGCTGATCTTTGGCGATGTACAGACCAGGGGGCAGGGGCTAGAGATCGCGGTGGAGATCTTTGATATCGTCAACAGTGAGGAAGTGGTGCGGGTAGAGCGCGGGGTGGTCGATGCCAATGACCCGGTGGTGGCCTTTCGCCGCGAGGTGGAAGCCATCTTCCGGGATCTGGAGAGTATCGGCGACACCCATCTTGTGGTGGAGGCGCCCCGTGCAGAGATGACGATTTACCTCGACGGCTCCCCCATGGGACGGGGGAGATTCGAGCGTCAGGGGATGGAGGCCGGGACCTATCGGGTCTCTGTTGGAGAGTCGGGCAGCCAGGTCTGGGAAGGAGATGTGGAGTTGGAGCCCGGGCAGGTCGTGGAGATCCGTCCCGAGGTTGAAGAAGAGGAGGAGGCGGGGCCGGTGGCCGAGGCTTCGGAGATGCAGGTCGAGGCGCGTACGGTGGTGCCCGGAGAGTCAACGGCTCCGGCAGGGAGGATCGGATACGACGGCAAGAGATCGAATGTGGGGGCCTTTTCACTGATGGGAGTGGGGACGTTGTCGCTGGCGGCCAGCGGGATCATGGTGATGCAGATGCGCAGCGTGGAGAATCAGATTCGCCAAGAGCACGCCCAGGGGATTCTCGACGAGTCGCGACATCGAGATCTGACGCGGCGCGGCGAATCCTATCAGACAGCGCAGTACGTTCTTCTGTCCGTGGGCGCAGCGAGCTTGACGTCGGGCGCGAGTTGGGCGATCTGGAACTATAGTCGAGATCGACGTGAGGACAGAAGAATGAGTACCGACGTAACGGTGCTGCCCGCGGCAAATGGTTTGTCGATCGTCGGGCGATGGTAACTCGGTGTAGGGGCGGTGTTCGCAGTTTCAGTTTAATAAACGGAGTGAGAAATGTGGCGACGTATCGGTGGTGTGTTGGTGGTGGTCGTATTCGTGTTGGCGGCACAGACGGCTGTGGCCGGAGAAGAGCTCGAAGAGGCGGCCCTCGATAGTGAGGAGATCGAGGGGAGTGCCGGTGTCGAGGAGGCAGAAGATCAGCGATTTCACCATAGTTCGTCGCTTCAGATTCGAGCCACTCCGATCGGCTTGAGCTATTTCTCCAATACCAGTCACCGCTTTTCACTGTGGGACAGCGAGAGTCCGCTGCTGGACGGGACCTATCTGGGAGCGGGCGCAACGACGACGTTGAGCCCGGCCTTCGGATGGTTCGGACCCTATGTGGAAGTATTGCCCGTGGCTGTGCTGCGGCTGCGAGCCTCCCTGCAGGTGATGTCCTATTATGGAAATTTCGGCTATCTATACGTGCCGGAGGACGGAGAGACCTGGGATGACGACGCCCTCGATCGGGCCTGGGACGACAGTCTCGGGCAGTCGGCGACGGGATGGCAGGCGGAGTTGGAGGCGAC
>SLPW01000478.1 GCA_007131755.1 Myxococcales bacterium
TGACCCGGAAGTTGTCCACCCTCACCGGGTTTGGAGCCCTGAGCCATCTTGATCTCGAGCTCCTGAGCCCGGGCCAGATACTCCGGGGTGACGCCAAAACGAGCCGAGGCGACCTGCTTGATCGCCGATTCGGCGCTATCGCCGTTGTCCCGACGTCGATAGCGCCTGGAGTCCTCACCGCCTTCGCCGCTATTGCTCTTTCCACCGATGCGGTTCATCGCCACCGCCAGCGCCTCATGGGCTTCCGGCGAGAGGGCTCCAAGCGACATGGCCGCCGTCGTAAAGCGGCTGCGAATGGACTCGATGGGCTCCACCTGCTCGATGTCGATGGGCTGTCGCGAAGATGCGAACTCCATCAGGTCCCGGATATGAAAGGGGCCGCTCTGACGGCTGGCCTCCCGAAATTTCTCGTAAGCCCCGTCTTTCCCACGCCGAAATTGGTTCATCGCTCCCAGAAGGCGCGGTCCCCAGGCGTGGGACTCGCCGCCGCGGCGAAAGCGCACATATCCCAGATCTTCGAGCCGGCTGGGGCGGTCCGGACCGTAGGCCCGCAAATGGCGTCTGGCGGCTTCCTCTGTGAGCTTGGCAAAGCCGATGCCACCGATGGGCGAAGGGGTGTGGGGAAAGCATCTGTCGATGACCTCTTGTGCCAGGCCCAAGGCCTCGAAGATCTGAGCTCCTCGATAACTTCCGAGGACGCTGATCCCCATTTTGGACATGACCTTGAGCAGCCCCTTTTCGATGGAGGTCACGAAATTATCGAGATCGCAGCGCTCCCTTTCGGGCCCGCCTTCGCACTGGTCGCGGATCGTCTCAAGCGCAAGGTAGGGGCAGACGGCGCCGGCGCCATAGCCGATGAGGGTTGCGAAGTGGTGGACGTCTCGTGGCTCCCCGCTTTCGACGACCAGGCTGGCGCGAAGGCGTTTTCCGACGCGGAGCAAGTGGGTGGTGACGGCACCGGTGGCGAGCAGGGGGGGCACGGGCGCTCTGTGTTCATCGACGCCGCGGTCGCTGAGAACGAGAATGTCGCAGCCTCGATCGACGGCCTCCTCCGCCTTCTCGCACAGGGCATCCAGGCGATCTTCCATGGCCGAAGTCCCCTGGGCGACGACGAAGGTGCAGTCCAGTCGACAGACCCGCCCGCCGGCCACATCGCACAACTCCTCCAGTCCGGCCTCGGTCAACACCGGTCCCGGAAGCTCGATTTTGTCCGCATGTTCCGGGCTCTCGGCCAGCCAGTTTCGCCGCCGCCCGAGGTGAATGGTCAGAGACATCACCGACGACTCCCGGATGGGGTCGATAGGGGGATTGGTGACCTGGGCGAAGCGCTGCTTGAAGTAGGTGGGCAACAAGCGGGGCAGTCTGGACAGCACGGAGATCGGCGTATCGTCGCCCATGGAGCTTACGGGCTGGGCGCCGGACTCGGTCATGGGATCAAAGAAAAAGCGCTTCTCCTCGCGGCTGTAGCCAAAGGCCAACTGACGGCGCAGAAGGCGCTCTTCGTCATCATCGTCGGACGACCGGGAGCGCAACAGGCTGTTCTCTTCATCTACAGGCCGTGAGACGACCTTCATCTGCTCGTCGAGCCATTTTCGATAGGGCGCTGTCCTGGCGAGCTCCGACTTGATGAGATCCCCTGTAAGCACCTGAGCGCCTTCGAGATCGACGGCGAGCATCTGACCCGGCCCGAGTCGCCCCTGATGGACGATGCGACCTGCCGGCAGTCCGAGAACACCCACCTCGGAGCTTGCGCATAATAAGCCGTCATCGGTGCGCTGATATCGCAGCGGTCGAAGGCCGTTCCGATCGAGGTGTGCGCCCACGTATTCCCCGTCGGCATAGAGGATGGCCGCCGGCCCGTCCCAGGGCTCGTTGAGACAGGCGTGATACCGAAAGAAGGCGCGCACGTCCTCGGAGAGGCCGCTAGTCCTCTCCCATGCCTGGGGGATGAGCATTGGCATGACGTGGGTGAGCGAGCGCCCCGACAACTCCAGAAGCTCCACCACGTTGTCGAGCAGCGCTGAATCACTATATCCGCGCTGTAAGACGGGGCGGATATGGTCCAGATCTTCGCCCCATATATCGCTCTCCAGGTCCTCCTCACGCATCTCCGTATTGTTGGCGTTCCCCACGATGGTGTTGATTTCGCCATTATGACCGAGCCGGCGAAAGGGCTGGGCCAGCTCCCAGGACGGGAAGGTATTGGTGGAAAATCGCTGGTGAAAGATGGCAAAGCGCGACTCCCAGCCCTGCTCCAGATCGGGATAGAAGTCGGCCAGTGCGTCGGCCATCATCAACCCCTTGTAGACGATGGTGCGCGCCGACAGGGAGGCCACGTAGGCGTCGATCTGGTGTTCGCGTGCGCGGGCCTCGAACTCACGGCGCGCGGCATAGAGGAGCTGGTCGGCTACTCGTAGATCGGCTGCGTCGTCGACGCTGACGACCAATTGTTCGATATGGGGACGGGTGTCCAGGGCCTTGACGCCCAGCACTCCGGGGCGGACCGGGACTTCGCGCCAGGCGAAGTGAGTGATGCCCCGGTCGCGCAGCAATTGGCCCATCAGCTCCCGTCCGCGCCGGGTCTTTTCCGGCGCCTGGCGCGGCCAGAAGAATACGCCGACACCCACCGGGCCCCGGGGCTCGTCGCCGGTCTCACCGGCCAGCCAGTCGAAAAAGAAGGGCCGTGGCACGTCGAATAAGACGCCGGCTCCGTCGCCGGTGCGGGCATCGGCCCCCACGGCGCCGCGGTGCATCAAGTTTTCCAGCGCCTTCAGCGCCCGCGTCAGGATATCGCCGCGAGCACGACCCTGGACGTCGGCCAGAAAGCCCACGCCACATCCGTCGTGCTCGTCACAGCTTCGATAAAGGGGAAATTTCGAGGAAGGGGAAGAAGTACGGCTCACGTCAATCCCGGAGAGCTACAGAAGGATACTGGCGTCCGATCCGCAGGACGAATCGTAAATCTCGGCACCACGCCGACGGGGCAAAACGACTTGTACAGCAGAGCGAGGCTCCACGGCGTGAAGTGGATAAACGCCCGCGGTGGGGGCGAAGATTCCCACTTACTCCATATCGTACATCATATCCATCATCCGCTCACACATCTGTTCCATCTCGGCGTGGTGGTCGGCCAGTTCTTGATGAAGCGCCGCCATATCGTCGCGCTCAGCGGTGCGGTTCATCTGCGCCATCTCGTCGTGGAGTTCTTCGAGTTCCCCATGATCGTGCATCATGCGCCGCATGCGCTCGCGCTGCATGCGGTGATGTTCTTCATCTTCGCCGTGACGCATCCCCTCTTCGCCGTGCATTCGCTGGTGACGCTCGAGCATCTCGTCGTAATACTGACGCATTTCCTCGACTCGTTCGGCGAGCAGGGGCTCCAATTCGTCCTCTTCTTCGAGTTCGGCGTAGGCCTCGTCGAGTTGGGCATAGAGGCCCAACATCTCGTGGAAGCGCTGGTGCATCTGCTGGCGCATCTCCTCCATCTGCTGCTGGTCATCGTCCACCATCGGATCTTCGGCCTGCTCCTGCTCCGCCGCCGCCTCCGGCGTAGTGCAGGCAGCGAGAAGCATGGCGATGGCGCAGATGGCGAGTGCCGTGAGTCTGGTGAAGTAAGACATGGTTCCCCCCCTTGGTTCAGGTGCGCTTTGTGGACGTGGGGCGAATCAATAAACGTAGTGGCGAGCGGAGGTTCGTCACGTTCGCTCCGTCGAGCAAACATCTGCGCAGGTACAATAGGATAAATCAGCACCAATCGGTCGAAACAATCCTCGCGCAGGGATGCCTTGTGCTCCCGAGCATATCGGCCGTAGTTCAGGCCGACATGAAAAGCCACGCGGCCTTCGGCCCGTGATGGGCGTCGGGTTGGCGGCACGTGTCGACCCCACCGTCGTTCCTCAATCGTCGACACCCCCGCAACCCACAGCCATAGACGACCCGAACCTTCGTCTCCACGGGCCAAAGGCCACGTGGCTGCCCAGGTCACGCTGCGACCCGCTATCGCGGGTACCCTGGCGTGACATCCTCGGAAGGACGAGCCGTTCCTGCGGTAACGATCGAAACCAACGTCGATTTGTGATCAGTAGTCAGGCTCGCGATGGGCGTCTACTTCTCCTCAATCGTCGCCAACATCGCAGTCAAGTACCCGGAATCCGCCCAGCCCACGGTGGCTCCGGAGGCACCGAGGATCTCTCCCTGTGCGAAGACCACTTCTCGATACTGGCCATCTGTGCCGACAACGGCCACCGCTTCGTCTTCCGAGTAAAACAACCTCCCCTCTAACTCGTTATCGAAGAAAATATCTCGCGAGTTGGCGTAGAGGTGAGCCTCCGGAAGCTCAGTGAACTCCTCTCGCTCGGCGATGTCGTCGTAATAAAGCCGAGAGTCGTCGACCAGACTCTCCAGCAGAAAGGACGTCTGCTCCTCGTCCAGTCCGCCCGTCTCATCGAGGTAGGCCGCCACGGCGATGGTATAGTCGTCGTCCAGATCGATGCGATCAATCCAGGACTCCTCAGATCCGGAGCGAAAGCGCGTGCACAATCCATCTTCGCATCGACTCACCTCCTGAAAATTCTCTCCTCGGCATTCGTAGTCGCAGTCGCCGATACCGGGGCAGTCATCGAGCATATCGTCGTATATCTGCTTATAGTCCTCGTGAACCGACTCGCAATAACAGGACTGGGTGCAGTCGGCGTAGATCCACACGCACTCGTCGTGGTCCGTACACTCTCGATGTTCGTCGTCGGGCTTGAATCCGTATGGATCGAACCCCAGAGCGCAATCGGGAGTCACCTGCCCGAAGATCACTTCGACCTCGCTGCTACAGGGTTGCAGCGGTGACTCCCCGCCCGTGGGAACTTCCGGCGTCTGAGTGGGAAGTAAGAAAGCCAAGTCCCGGGATGAATCCATATAGCAATCCTCTAAATCGTCGCCTGTCCCTGGCTTGTCTTCCGAGAGTACCTGTGGCGAGATGCAATAATAAGCTTCGCCTTGATCGAGACGACAGCCCTCGTCGACGTCGATCAGCGAATCACTGAGCGCATAACAATCTCCGGGACAACAATCGTCGCCCTCACAATAAAATGGCACGTCCTCCTGACATTCGGGCTCTCCGATATCGAATCCCCCGGGGTCGACGCATAGACCCCCCTCACAACTTGCGCCGTTCTCACATTCGTCGGAGTTCTCACATTCGATCAGACACAACTGACCGGAGGCGTCGCCACACCACTGTGGGGCTTGTCCACAAGTCGCCAACTCGCCGAGGGCCGAACAGTCTCCGTCGCACTCCAGGGTGCAGACGTTGCAGATACAACTGAGATCGGCATCGCAATCGGCGTCGGCCTCACAACTCTGCATCCAATGGGTCTCACTATCCGTCGATGGACCGCCGCTGCAGGCCATCAAGCCAAGCGCGCAGAATAGCAGCGTAGTGATCAACCCCGTGAAACGACCTCTGCGAATATTCGCGAGCTTATCGGTCTTCATCGTCACTCTCCTCGTCATTATGTGTCACTCACCACGGATTGCCCGAAATAGAAGGTGACCTTCTGGTCCACCTCATTGCGCCCGTGTTCGTCGTTGTATTCTTTGACCTTCGCCGCCAATTCGCTGAGTTCGTCGCGGGTATTCGAGAGCAGCGAGCGAACCTCTTCGTAGTAGGGATGCTCTTCGTGGACGTCGAAGGAGTAAGTGCTCCCACCGACGGCTTCTGCCGGAAGCGTGGGCTGAGCCATCTCCCTTAGCTTTACCGTCAGCGCCACAACCACCGCCTGGAAGTGGTCGATCACCGCAGCCTCCCAGCCCTCCATATCGTCTCGTGGCACATAACAGCGCTCGCAGCCGTAGCGGCCCTCACCGTCGCGCGTAACGTGCCCCTCGGCGCGTAGTTCCTCGACGGCCTCTTTTGCCGACGCCACTTCTACGGACAGGCGCGCCGCCAACTCCTCCACGGTCTGCGGACCTCCTCGATATAGCTCCACCCAGACCACGGACCTGAGCGATTTCTGCTCGTCCGCCAGGGCCAGCTCCTCTACCTCCTCGCGGCTGGCCACTCGATAGGAGCGCCCTCTCCCCGACCCGGTCTGAAAGACGAGCCCCGAATCCACCAGATCCTGCAGGATTGACTTAACGCTGGCTCCGTCGTCGTGGCGAAATTCGGTGAGCACTTTCGCGCGCTGCACCATGCCCTGCTCGGCGATATAGCCGTAGACGGCCTCCCACAGAGACCTGTCGCGTGCGCTGGCGCTCTCCTCCAAGCGTTGCACCTTCAATTGATAGGATCGAAGGGCCAGCCCGAACATATCGGCCGCCACCTTGCGCGACACCCCCTGGGCCTCGATGGCGTTCGCCAGCTCCAGGAAGACCTGGTCCGCCACATGGGACAAAGGCGCCCTCACCCCCTTGGCCGTCGCAAGCTGGGCCACCAGAATCGTGGCCTGCTGAACCACGGCGTCGATCACGAATCGGCTGGTCATGGGACTTCTCCTGACGAGGAACTCGATCCTACGAGTGTTATTGTCCATCATCAGGAGGACGCTGCCAGTGAAAAAAATTTCACCCTTAATACGGAGATCAGGAGTCAGGGGTCGGAGGTCGGAAAGGCACCGACTTTAGAGACACCTCCCGCGCAGGGATGCCTTGCGCTCCCGAGCATATCGGCCGCAGTTCAGGCCGACATAGACAGTCACGTGCCTTGGGCTCGTGTAATTTTCAACAACCCCATACCTGCGACGCCCCATATGCCGTTGCGGGTGCTCGTCGTTTACCCGCCGCGCCGCGCTGTTTGCGGCGCCTATGTAGCCCCACCCGACGTCCGGCACTCAATCGCCCCGCTACGCGTTCGGGTAAGTCGACGTCTTACGAGGACGATTGAGTGCCGGACGAGGGTGGGAAGCGGGCTACACAATTGCCTCAGACATTCCCTTGTTGACCAACCGAGTACGCACGACAACGGGAGAGACCTCATACTCTGCGGCCAGGTCTTCGACCCGGTCTTCGTCCTCCGGTGTTTCACCGAGTCGCTCCACTAGATCCTCGAGGGGAAGCAGAAATTCTGCCGCGAAAGCACGTTGGATGCTCTGGCGAGCCGTCTTGGCATGGGTTGCGGGCAGAAGGCGATCTGAAGCCGGTGCGGCGACGAGGTGATCACCGACCAGCCGCACCACCTCGAAGCGTCGACCGGACACGAAATTGCTGCGAAATACCAACCGGGCTGTGTCGGCTTCGGCCTCATCCCGCAATGCTGCAGCAAAGGCGACACCCTCGGACGGTGGCGACTTCAGGACGTCCTCAGGCAGGGTCAACCATTGTTCCAAAAAGGCGTTGTCCAGCGGTCCTCGTGGATGGCCGATGGCCTCTCGGAGCGCCTTCGCTGCTTCTTCTCCACGTTGCCATGGATACCGATGATTGCGGTGTCCCCCAATATGCGCGCGGAGAGTTGAAAAGTCCTGGATTTTTAGCTCATCGGCCCCATCGAGCCTGGACTCCACCTCTTCCAATGCCTCCACCTGCCCCACATCGGCCGCCACTTCTGCGATGGCCTCTTCACCCAGGCGAGAGCTGGCGGCGAGCAATGCATTGATGCGATCTTTCGGGCCCTCTTCGGCGTCATATCCGAGCAGAGCTTCCAGACGCCGATAACGGGACATCTCGGCATTCCGTCGCTCTTGTTGTACAAGGCTCCAGATTTCATGAAGAGGGGTATCCGGTATACCCTGCGTGGAGAGCCGTTCGAGGACGGTTTCTACAAACTCGTCGACGGCGCCGACGAATTCTCCGGCAGGAAAGGAGGAATCTATGTTGTTCAGGTACGACAACGACGCTGCATCGTAATTCGAAGTATCGCGTGCCCGAAGCCTGATAAAGTCACCGTGACTGATAATTTCCAGGTCAGGCCATAGATAGCCACCTCCAGCCGCCGCAACTCGATGAGCCATGCTCCAGTCTTCACGCGACTCTCGGGTCGGAACCTCCCACCGTAAGCGCCACCAATTCGAGGCCAGCCACAACGCCAGTGGATACGCCGATACTCGAACGACATCTCGCGTCGTCTTCGCGATGAGGTCCTCAACGCGCGTAATCGCGCGCTCGTCAGTCCAGATCCCAAGGCTGGCGTAGGTAATTTGTTCCTCGGGAGGTCCCCCATCACTTCGTTCCCAATTCAATTTAAATTGAAGCTGACTGTTCATTCTCGCTCCCACCACTCCAGCACTTTATCGTGAAGTGGATCGTAGGGGAGTAGCGGATACCCGTGATAGGTACCCAACTCACGGTTCTCGAGCTGAGCCTCCAGTGGTACTCCAGCATCCGTGACTACCCAGATATTCTGAGGAAATTCGTTGCGACTCTGTTCGCTCACTAATCCTCGCTCGATTCCTGTCTCAAGCAGCCGTTGAGCCACTTCACGCTCAAAAATGTCGACCACATCGCACAGCGTCTTGTCCGGACGAGGTGCCGCCGGGGGCGTCAATCCGAAATCACCGGGATTTCGCTTGTGGTAAGGACTACCGGTGTATTTGATCGATTCAATCCATTTCTCTCGCACCTCCCGGTCTGGCCGAGGGGATCGAATTGTTCGCTTCGGATTGTGTTGTCGTCGAGGACTCATAAGGAATGACTTGGTGGTAGGTACACGCAATCTACCCAACGGGAGAATCTAGCGCCCGTACAACGGGGAAACAAGGACCGCCCTCAGAACGGAGGTTGGAGGGCGGGGGGGCAGAAAGGAGTCGTTGAGGCTAGACCTCCACCTCCCTCAACGCCTCTACGAGGCGCTCGACGTCCTCGGCCGTGTGGGCCGCCGAAAGCGTAATGCGCAGCCGGGACGTCCCCTCGGGGACCGTGGGCGGTCGGATGGCGGTGACGTCGATTCCGCGCCGGCGCAATAGCTCGCTGGCCGCCATGGCGTCGTCCTCGTCACCGATCACGATCGGCACTATCGGGCTTACCAACTCACTTCCGAGCGACTCGCCGAGTTGGTGCACTCGTTCCCATAATCGACGGCGCGGCTCCTCGTCGTTCTCGACGATATCGACGGCGGCCAGGAGTCCGCCGATGACGCTCAAGGGCGCCGCCGTGGAGTAGATATAGGAGCGCCCCAGATTCAATAATAGGGTGCGAAGTGAGGTGTGGGTGGCGATGAATCCGCCCATCCCGCCGGCGCCCTTGCTCAACGTGCCCACGTGGACGTCCACCCTGTCGGTCACCCCCATCTCCTCGGCCAATCCTCGTCCCGACTCGCCGAAGACAAATCCCCCGTGGGCCTCGTCGACGATGAATAAGGCGCCGTAGCGTTCACAGAGCTCGGCCAATTCGACCAGGGGCGCAAGATCGCCGTCCATGCTGAAGACGGAGTCCGTCACCACCATGGCCCGCTTCGTGCGGCAAGCCTCTAGCTTTCGCTCCAATTCCTCCGTATCGCGATGAGCGTAGATCTCGAGCGTCGCCCCGCCGCGTTTTGCCAGCGAGCAGCCGTCGATGATGGAGGCGTGGTTTAATTCGTCGGAGAAGATCGTGGAATCGGCGTCGGCCAACCCGCTGATGACGGCCAGATTTGCCGCGAAGCCTGTGGGACATAAGAGCGCCGATTCCGCTCCCTTCCACCCGGCGATTCGCCGCTCCAACTGCTCGTGCAATATCGTATAGCCGCAGATGAGCGGCGAGCCCCGTGGCCCCAGCCCGTAGCGCTCGATGGTGTCGCGGACGCCCTCGATGACGCGCGGATCTCCTGAGAGCCCCAGATAATCGTTCGACGAAAAGAGCAATAGATCTTCTTCGCCCTCTCGCTCCACGCGTACCGGCGATCTGGGACGGAGCGACTCCAGGCTGCGCAACAACCCCGCCCGTTGGCGCTCGTCGAGTCGCCCTTCGACGAATCCACGCCATTTCTCATCCCAGCTCATCGAGCCTCCGAAGTAGCTCATCTGCAAACCCCGATGCCTCAAGAGCGTCGGCGCCCTGGTCGTCGGAGTTGATGCGGGGAAGCTCTGCGACGGGCAACGTCTCGTAGCGCCGGGCCACGACCGAGGCGTTTCGCCCCGTCGAGGAATCTGCTTCGAGGGGCGCACTGAAGACGACGCCCACCACGGGGCAACCGGCGGCTTCGATGGCCTCGAGCGTCAAAAAGGTGTGATTGAGGGTGCCCAGAGAGTCGGCGGCCACGAGCAGCACGGGGGTGCCCAATTCGACGGCCATCCTGCGGGTGTCGACGCCGTCGGCCAATGGCGAAAGCAAACCTCCCGCCCCCTCGACGAAGGTCAGATCTGCCGACGCTCCCACGTCCCGGATCACCTCCATCCAGCGCTCGGGACGAAGCTCCACGCCCTCGTCCCTCGCCGCCACGGGCGGCGCCAGCGGCGCCTTCAGGCGCTGCAGCGCCTCTACAGGCTGCGATTGCCCCGAGGCTGCGGCCAGTCTTCGGCCGTCCTCATGCTTCGGCGATGGCTGGTCGACCGTCCCGGACTCCACGGGTTTTATGCCGCGTACGTCGAAGCCCCTTCGGTCCAGGAGCCGAAGAAGTGCACAGGTGACGGTGGTCTTTCCGATCTCCGTATCCGTGCCGGCGACGGCGATGATGGTGGGGTTCGTCATCTTTCGTCCACGATCTGCGTGATCTCTTCTCCAACTTCGGCCAAGCTCTCCTTTCTGCGCCGCCGGCGCACCAACATCAATAGACCGATGCTGGCGAAGAAGCCGGGCACAATGGCGATATTGATGATCTTCATGGATCGACGGGCATCGGCGGGGACATCCGTGATGAGCGGAGGCATCGCCTTTCCGCGAATCTGTGCCAACTCGCGCTCCTGAGCGAGCCATTCCAGGGCGTTCATAAAGAATTGCAGGCCCAAAAAGGCCATCTCTCCGCCGAAGCCCACCTGGGTGTAGTCGCCCATGAAGTCTCCGCTTCCGACGACGAGAATTCGCGCCTCCTCCGCCGCCGCGTGGGGATCGTCCTCGGGATCGTCGGTGCGGACAAAGCGCGGCAATTCGCCTTGCAGGGCGGCGGCCACGGTGTAGGAGCCCTGTTCTTCTCCCGCAACGGGTAGGATCAGCTCGTCGTATGCGGGTCGGCCCGGAGGCTGGGGCAGCCGAACGGAACTCTCGGCGGTGCGCATCACTTCGTAGGCATCCACGCCATCGGGTACCGACCCGTGATCTACGGTCACCGTCGCTGGCAGGGGAAGAATGAGCGTCGAAAAATGACGCATGAAGGGAAGCTCGTTTGCCAGGTCGTTAATGGGGAAGGTCGCCGGGTGGTCGACGTGAACCATGCCCCGCTCTGTGGGAACGGGCCCGATGGACAGCGCTCTGTCGCGATCGATGACGGCGTCGGAGCCAAAGCGAATTCCCATGGCCTCGAAATAATCGATGAGGTCCGAGTCCAGCGGCCGCCGCAACGGCGCCGTCACACCGGGTTCTCCTGCGCGAAGACGCTCCATCAACTGGCTGTACTCCTCGCTATCGAAGACCCCGCCGCTTTGAAACCACCCCACATTTCCGCCGGATTGGATGAAGCGGTCGATGACGCCCAGGGCCTCGGAGCCCACATAACCCTCGATATTGATGAAGACGAGAGCCGACAACTCGCTCATCGCCTCGAATCCATCGTTCAGATCTACGGATTCGACCTGGATGAGCCGTCCGTACATCTGCTCGAATAGGGGCTGCATCGACTCCACGTAGCCCGGCTGGTCAGCCGGCCCTCCCTGGCCTGTGACGACGCCCACCCGGCGGGGCTCGGCGAGCTCCAGGTTGAGCAGGGCCCGGGTAAATTCGTATTCATAGCTGTCGAGCTCGGGCCGTCCCGAGGATCGAAGCTCGTTGATGGTCTCCACACGGTCGCCCTGGACGAAGGCCACGCCCTTAAAAACGGTGCGGTAGGCCAGGGCGCGGTCCGTCTGTTGTCCGATGGTCACCGGCTCGATGCCGTAACCGGCGGCCATCTCCTCGATCTCCTCTTCGTCTTCGGGAGAGATGATCTCGTAGGTCAGCGCTCCTCCGCTGGCTGCCTCGTACTCCATCAGCAGCTCTTCGACCTGTCGATCCAGGTGGTGAAATGGCGGGGGGAGATTTGGCGAGATAAAGGCCCGGACCTCCACGGGCTCGGCGAGTTCTTCCGCCGCTTGCTCGCTTACTTCGCTCAAGGTGTAGATACGGTTTTGTGTCAGATCGACTCGCCAGTAGAGCTGGCTGGCGATGGCGTTCACCAGAATCGCCACCACCACGGCCACCACACCGATCACGACGGCGTTGGCCCCGCTCATCAGTCGCCTTCTCTTTGCCTTCTCGCTCATCACCACCTCCTGGCGCCGATGCTGAGCGTCGTGATCACAAGGCAGACCCCGATGACGGACAGGTAATAGACCACGTTGCGCACGTCCAACACCCCACGGGCGATATTCTGAAAGTGGTAATTCGTCGACGCATATTCGACGACGTAGGCCATCGTCCCCGTCGGTTGGCCGCCGACGAGTTGGTCGATGACGAAGAGGAAAAAGCACAGCGAAAAGGCGATGAGCACGGCCACCACCTGATCACGGGTCCAGCTCGACGCCATAATACCGATCGCCGTATAGGCCCCTCCCAGAAGCATCAGCCCCGCATAGCCCGCCCACACGGCGCCCCAGTCCAGATCGCCGAGCAGCGACAGAGTGTAGGGATAGGGGAGGGTCATCAAAAATACCACGGCCAGAAGCACCATGGCGGCCGCAAATTTGCCCAGCACGATCTGGAAATTCGAGATCGGCATGGTCATCAACAACTCCAGCGTCCCCGAGCGCTTCTCCGTGGCGATAGAGCCCATGGTGATAGCGGGGACGAAGAAGGCCAGAAATAAGGGCGCCTGGTTGAAGAAGCCTCGAAGCGACAAAATCTGCACGTCGTCGAAGAAGGTCAGCCAGAAAAGAGCTCCCGTGACCACCAAAAACAGCACCACCACCACATAGGCCACCACGGAGTTGAAATAAGACCCCAGCTCTCTTTTGGCGATGTAGTAGACTTTGTTCATTGAGTGGGTTCTTTGTCGATCTCGGGGTCGGTCTCGAGCTCGGGGTCGGTCTCGATCTCGGGGTCGTGCTCGGACTCGATCTCGGGGTCGTGCTCGGTCTCGGACTCGATCTCGGGGTCGTGCTCGGTCTCGGACTCGGTCTCGGGGTCGTGCTCGGACTCGGTCTCGTTGTCGATCTCGGTCTCGATCTCGGTCTCGATCTCGGTCTCGGTCTCGATCTCGGTCTCGGTCTCGGTCTCGTTGTCGATCTCGTGGTCGTGCTCGGTCTCGGTCTCGGTCTCGTTGTCGGTCTCGGACTCGGACTCGGACTCGGGCTCGGGCTCGGGCTCGGGGTCGTGGTCGATCTCGGTCTCGGTCTCGGGGTCGTGCTCGGTCTCGGGGTTGTTATTGATTTCGGGGGCGGCCGTAGTGTTGCGGCGAAAGACGTCTTCCAGTGTTTCGTGGGGAGTTTGTTTGAGTTCGTCGAAGGTTCCGTCGGCGACGATCGTTCCCTGGCAGATGATGATGATGCGGTCGCAGACGGCGCTCACCTCCTGGAGGACGTGGGTGGAGAGGACGACCGTCTTTTCGCGGCCGATGGTGGTGATGACGTCGCGGAACTCGACGATCTGATTGGGGTCGAGCCCCGTGGTGGGCTCGTCGAGGATGATGACCTCCGGTTCGTGGATGATGGCCTGAGAAAGCCCTACGCGCTGGCGGTAGCCCTTGGAGAGCTGGTGAATTGTCTTTCCCAGAACGTCGGTGATTCCCGTTTGTTCGGCCACCTCGAGGATGCGTCTGTGGCGCCGGTCGCCTGTGATCTCCTGAATCTCGGCGATGAAATTCAGGTAGTCGTAGACGAGCATATCCTCATATAGGGGCACCCGCTCCGGTAGATAGCCGATCTTCTTTCGGGCCTGGTGCGACTCCTCGGAGACGTCGTGGCCGGCCACGAAGGCCTCACCGGAGGTGGCCGCCGTAAAGCCGGTCAAGATCTTCATCGTCGTCGTCTTTCCCGCTCCGTTGGGTCCCAGAAATCCCACCACTTCCCCGGCGCCGACGCGAAAATCGACGCCCCGAAGGGCCTCGACGTCGCCGTAGCGCTTGGTCAACCCCCGTACGGTGATGGTGTCATCTGGAGTGTGGTCGGAGGCGGTCATGATCACTATCGCTTGTGGCGTGAATTTTGGGCCGCACCCGGGGGGTCAATCAATCGCTCCGGGGCCGTTCGCGCATCTGAACCCCTATATACCACTGTCCGTCCTCGTTGATCAGGTGTGCGTGAAATCCAACGCAGATCGGCGTGCCCGAGTTGACATCGCTCGCGAGTTCGTGGCCATGATCCTCAATAAACAACTCGCCAATATGAGACCACGTCTCGGAGGCCGCCCCCTGCTGACAGTTGTCTTTGGGGGCGATAAAGGCGTCTACCGGTCGGTTGGTGCTGATCTCCCAATACCGAAATTCCCGCTCCGTATCAGTCCGAAACTCCGGATAATGCTCCCAGCTCATCCCGTCGACCATCTCACCGGGCATCTCACCATTTTTTAGAACATTTTCCCACTCACCCCACTCGGCCGGCGGAGATGATTCCGAGTCCTCGTCTCCGCATCCGGTGGCGAGGAATATGGTGGAGAGGAGAGCGATCAGACATAGGGAGAGGGGCTTCGTCATTTTCTCGTCATCCATTGCAGGTGGTCCGGCGTGACTTTCATCGCGGCGTACTATGCCATTGCGCTGAAGCGATGGCCAGTGGTGCTCGGCGGCTCACCGGCTGCCCTGTGGCGCTCAACGCTCTGCATGGAAATATTCTTGCCGCTCGACGGCGCGGAATTAGCGGAGACGCTGAGGGCTGAACGTGAGATCGCCGAGGGCTGAACGCGGCATCGCTGAGAGCTGAAGACGGCACCGCTGGACGCGAACGCGCGAAAGAGCACACGGTACCACGCCGTAGCGCTGAAAATCCCCGCGACGTTCGAGGCTGGAATCGAACTGGCGTCGGCCTGCGTCAAGCAGTCCATCGCCCCCTCCAGCGAGCTAAATAGTTCCCGTCCGGAAAACCCATGAATGTCGCAGATGCCGGCTGAAATCGCGATCTGGCCATTCGCTCAACACTTGAAATAACCTACGGATATGACTTCGGTTTCGCGAAATGGCCATCTCATCGATTTCATCTCGGCCCTGCTCAAATTCGGACTTTCCGGACGGGAACTGAATAGGTCGAAATCAGCACAAACCGCCGGCATCCCCCGCCGCGGAGCAGCGTCCCTTCCGCAGAACTCTTCAGCGTACTGCGTGCAGTGCACGGCGTGCAGCCCTCAGCGAACCTGTGTTTTGCGACCAGCGCCCCAGCGTTCAGCATCTCAGCGTCCAGCGCTCAGGCTTCAGCGCTTAGCGACTCGGTGGCTTCGCGCTCAGCGCCGCAGCTGCCCGCAGCGAACGCTGTTCTCCCATCGATCACATGGAGTAGACTGCCACGCTCAACGCTCCTCTGGCGGGGGGAGTTCTTCGAGCTTTTCGCCGTCGGCGTCGATGGCCCACCACTGGCCACCGACCATCATGGAGTGTTCGCCCATGGCCTGTTCCTCGCAGCCTGTGCAGACCTCGGCGCGACCGTCTTCGAAGGGAGTGGCGAAGTCGAATTGAGCTTCGATGACCACCTGCGCCTTGCGGTCGACGTATCCCATCTTGTCACCGTCGACGTAGCGCGCCATTCCCTCGCTGAAATAGTCCGGTCCGTTGTCGAATTCGAAGACCCGCACCAGCGTTTCGCCGGCAGCGTCGATATAAGCCCACCCCTGGTCGTCGCGTACGGCGGCGATCCCGTATTCGTCGAAGGGTTGCGCCATGACGTATCTCGGCTCGATGACCACCTCCTTATCGGCGGTGCGATAGCCCATGGAGCCTCCTTCCTCGAAGACTTCGAGCTCCTCCGGCTCGTATTCAAGAGCGCTCTCCTGCTCCACCGGCTCCGGCGCGGGTTCGTCATCCCCGTTTTCGACTTTCGTCGAGGAACAGGCGACGATGGTCAGCATCAAAATAAAGACCGCCAAAAGGGCGTGGCGAGAGGTCTTGGCGTATGACTTAAACATCGATTACTTCCCGAATGTTTACCAATGAGGAAACCCAGTTCGTTATCAATACGAACCTGTGGAAACCATGCACCACCAATTGCGCAAAAGCAAAGGAGATAGGGGGGATGTGGGGGATATGGGGACGGAGCGAGTCATTCAAGACTCTTCGTGGTCGGATTAGTGGCGAAACGTCGAGCCCTCCACAGGACGGTTGCCATCAGGATATTGAAGATGGTGGCGAAGAGGACCTGCACGACGAGTACGAACTCCAGTTGCACGGCCATCAGGGCGATGCTTGCGTAGAGGAGGAACATATGGGTTCCCAGATCGAGAAAGGAGGCCAGAAAGACCGTCGGCCGGTGCTGGCGTCGAAATTTCTCGATCTCGGCCCGATCGCGATGTCGGGCCCGGTTGTGGGTGGTGCCCGGAGCGAAGCGATCCTGTACGTGGAGATAGCCCATATACAGCCACAGCAATGCTCTTTCGAGGACCAGGCCCCGGCGGCGGGCCTCTTCGAATTCCGCACGTACCTCTTCGACGGACTCCGACCCCTGGCCCTCTCCCGCGTCGGGAACCGTCTGTGCGACGTATAGGTTTTTGACCTTGTCGAAGACGATGCAGTGAATCCAGGTCGAGAATCCGGCCACGGCGCTAAGGGCAAACCAGAAGAGGCCGAAGAGATCGAGGATACCGAATCCTAAAATCACATAAGCCGGAAGGAGAACCAGGATATCCCCGGCCCCGTCGAGGATTCTGCCTGTGCGGCTCGTCTGTCCCGTAGCGCGGGCCAATTGGCCGTCGACGCAGTCGAAGATGACGGCGAAGAAATAAAAGGCCGCCGCTGCGAGCCATAAAATTGGATCGCCGGCGGCGGTTCCGAAAAACGATAGGTATAGCATCCACGACCCCACGACGCCGATGCCGATTCCCACCACAGTGACCTGGTTGGGGGTGATGGAATGTCCGATCATGAGCGCCGCGATGGCGGCGGCGATGCGGCGGTGAAAATAGCGATCAATCAGTGGCTCTACGTCCAATGATTTGAAGGCCAGCGTCTTTCGATAGCGCTCGACGAATGTCGACATCTTTCCCCCCTGTTTTTTCCGTGTCCCTTACCACCGGGCGATGAGCCGGCGGGCTCTCTCGAGATCGGCCGGTGTGTCGATCTCAGTCCATTGCTCGCCAGGCAATTCACAGGCCCGAAACTCCGCGCCATCGCGGATCATGAGCGCGAAGACGTCTTCGTAATACCAATTTCGACGCCGTGATTCGTCGAGAGACGCCAGACGTTGTGCAAGGGAGGTGACGAATCGGGGGCCGATCTTCTGCAGGCCCAGGGCCTCTCCGTGACAGCCCGCGGGTGGAAGCGACTTTCCGAGCCCTTCGATACGCCCCCCATTGCCACCACGGATCGTCACCTTCATCGCCTCCCGTTTGGGCGTTTTTAGACGGCGATAGCCCACCACGCCGTCACCGGGGGCAGCAAGGAGGCGGTCGAGGATCGCCTGGCTGCGAAGGACCACGTCGCCGTCACACAACAAGAACTGATCGCTTCGCAACTGCTCTAGTCCCACGGCCAGAGATACGGCGTTATTGGTCGTTTTGAATTCGGGGTTAAATACATATTCGACTTCCGTCGATGTAGGCCACGACGACAGCGCGTCCTCCACCAACTCTCGGCAATGACCGGTGACCACGACGACGCGTTCGATCCCCACTGCCTCCAGTTGGCCGATCAAGCGCGCCAGCACTGATTGGCCCCCGACGTCGACGAGACACTTCGGACGGTCCCGTGTCAGCGGCCGAAGGCGCATCGCCCTGCCGGCCGCCAACACGAGCGCTTCCCCCGGTCGCGAAGTGCCTGTCGTCATGACCTTCCCTTCCCCATGCCCCTTGTGGCTCCTCCCTTACTGCTCGATCGAAGTTGATGGGGCCCTCCACGTCGCCCGCGGTCTCCGGGCGACGCGAAAGGACCCGTCCCCCAGGCCAACGGCATAACCTACGTGTACTGGGCACTGGGTGCCGGGTATTCGGTCTAACCAACTACCCGGCATCCAGTGCCCAGTACCCAGTACCCGGTACCTAGAACTGCGACTCCTCCGTCGATCCGCGCATGGCCACCGTCTCCGACTCTCCGCCGGTGATCGTCAGTTGCACCTCGTCGAAATAGCCGGCGCCGACGAAGGCCTGGTGACGAATCGCCCGGTAGTCGTCGCTGCGGGCCATGGAAAATTCCTCCTCCTGTAGCTCTGCGTAGGCCGTCATGCCCCGTCTTTGATAGTCGCTTGCGAGCTGGAACATCGAGGCGTTGAGCGAGTGCCATCCCGACAGGGTGACGAATTGCAAGACATAGCCCAACTCGCCAAGGCGCTCTTGAAATTGAGCGATCGTCTGGTCGTCGAGGTGCTCCTTCCAGTTGAAAGAGGGAGAGCAATTATAGGCCAGCCACTTGTCTGGGTATTCGGCGTGGACGGCCTGGGCGAACTCGCGGGCTTCTCCCAGATCGGGGGTCGACGTCTCGCACCACACCAGGTCGGCATAGGGAGCGTAGGCCAGGGCTCGCTCGATGGCGTATTCCAGCCCTCCTTCGATGGGATAGAAGCCCTCGGAGGTGCGCTGTCCGTCGGCGATATACGATTGGTCCAGAGGATCGTTGTCACTGGTCAACAGGCGGGCGGCGTCGGCGTCGGTGCGGGCCACCAACAGGGTGGGCACTCCCGCCACGTCCGCCGCAAGGCGGGCGGCCGTCAATTTGTTGACGAATTCGCCGGTGGGCACCAGGACTTTGCCGCCCATATGGCCGCATTTTTTCGCCGATGACAACTGGTCCTCGAAGTGCACGCAGGCGGCGCCGGCCTCGATCATGGCCTTCATCAATTCGAAGGCGTTGAGATTGCCTCCGAATCCGGCCTCGGCGTCGGCGACGATGGGCGCAAAATAGGAACCCTCCGTGCTGCGCTCTTCGATATGGGCGATCTGGTCGGCCCGGGTCAGGCCGCGGTTGATCCTCTCCACCATGCGGGGAACGGAGTCCACGGCATATAAGCTCTGATCGGGATAGATGTGGCCACCCGTATTGGCGTCTCCGGCGACCTGCCAGCCGCTGACGTAGATGGCTTCCAGGCCGGCCTGGACCTGCTGGATGGCCTGGCTTCCCGTAAGAGCGCTGAGACAGCGCACGAAGGGGCCCTCGTCGAAGAGCTCCCACAGCGTGCGCGCTCCGTGCTCCGCCCAGGTGTGGCGTACGGGAAGGGAGCCGCGAAGCTTGAGCACCTGGCGGGGCTGATAGGGGCGGCGAATTCCCTCCCAGCGCGGGTCTTCATTCCAGTAGTTGTTGAGTGATTCGGCGTTTTGATAGGGGTCGTTCATGTGGTTTCCTCAAGGGACAAGGGGTCGGGCTGCTCCAGGGCGCCTGAGGCGCCTGAAGGGAATGAGCCGCCGCCTCCACCACCCGAGGCAGACCACCGCACTGCGTTGCGGCTCCCAGAGAAATTTGGTTCAGATCATCCAATCCTCACCGCCAACCATTGATTCACTCCAATTCGTCATAGGCCACCAGGGTGAAGAACTCCGCAAAGTCATCGTCGGTGGCCACCCGGTCGAAGATGCGACGGGCGTCGTCGAAGCGGCCGGAATCGAAGCGCTGGCTTCCCACCAATTCTCGGATCTGTTGCATCTCCTCATCCACCAGTTGGCGGTACAGAGCCATATCGATGGAGCGGCCGTCGTCGAGGGTCGTGTCGTGGCGGTGCAGCCACTGCCAGATCTGAGAGCGGCTGATCTCGGCGGTGGCGGCGTCCTCCATGAGATTGAAGATCGCCGCCGCGCCCACCCCCTGAAGCCAGGACTCGATATATTGGATGCCCACGTTGATATTGGTGCGCATTCCCTTTTCGGTGATCGATGCCCGGGGGATCTCGAAGTGGACCAGATCCTGTTCGGAGACCTCCACGTCGTCGCGCCGTCGATGCTTCTGGTGGGGCTTTCCATCGAGGACGGCGTCAAAGGGTTTTCGGGCCACCTCCACCAGGCCGGGGTGGGCGACCCAGGTGCCGTCGAAGCCATCCTTTGCCTCGCGCTCCTTGTCCTGGCCCACCTTTCGAAGGGCCATCTCGTTGGTCTCTTCGTCGCCGGTGGGGATAAAGGCCGCCATGCCCCCGATGGCGTGGGCTCCGCGTCGATGACAGACCTGTACCAGTCGGTCCGTATAGGCCTTCATGAAGGGAACGCTCATCGTCACCTGGGCGCGGTCCGGAAGAGGCGGCTTTTGCTGGTTTCGAAAGGTCTTGATGGCGCTGAAGATATAGTCCCAGCGCCCGGCGTTGAGCCCGGCGCTGTGCTCGCGAAGCTCGTATAAGATCTCGTCCATCTCAAAGGCGGCGTGGATGGTCTCGAGCAAGACCGTGGCCTTGATGGTGCCCCTGGGGATCTGAAGTTCGTTTTGGGCGTATTCGAAGACGTCGTTCCACAGCCGGGCCTCCAGGTGGCTCTCCAGCTTCGGAAGATAGAAATAGGGCCCCTTATTTCGCTGCATCAACTCCCGGGCGTTGTGAAAGAAATACAGCCCGAAGTCCACCAGCCCCGCCGGCACGGCAGCGCCGTCGACGAAGAGATGTTTTTCGTCGAGATGCCAGCCCCGGGGCCGCACCATCAGGGTCGCCGGATCATCTGTGAGCTCATAGGACTTTCCCCGCCTTTCGTCGACGAAGTCGATCTGATGTCTGATGGCGTCGTAGAGATTGATCTGGCCCTCCACCGTATTGGACCAGGTGGGGCTATTTGCGTCCTCGAAGTCCGCCATGAAGACGTCGGCGGCGCTGTTGAGGGCGTTGATGACCATTTTACGGGCCACGGGCCCGGTGATCTCCACGTTTCGCTTTTCCAGATCGTGGGGCACGGGAGCGACCTGCCAGTCCGTGGTTCGGATCTCACGGGTGGCGTCGAGAAATTCGAGCTGTGCTCCGCCGTCGATCTCCTTTTGCCGCACCCGGCGCCGCTCCAACAGATTGTCGCGTCGTTCCTTGAACTCACGGTGCAGCCCGGCGACGAAGTCCAGGGCCTGCGGGGTCAGGACCGTGTCGTAGCCGGACTTCATTTCCCCCTTGATGGAGATCCCCTCGGGCGTGGTGGCGGTAGGCATTTCGGTCATGGTCACTCAGCTCCTTTTAAGAAAAATTGGAAACACAACAGGACATTTCGATGATAAACCTCACAGGACATCGACTGTGTACTTGCCGACATCCCAGGACCACGGCGTCCACTCGACATCCCTCCAGAAGCCGGCGGCGGCCGGCACGACAAAACTACTTCCCTGCTGAGGTGAGAAGACGTTAATCACCGTGGAGCGATGTCAAACCGAATCGTCACCCTTTTTGGGAAATCCAGGCTCGGGCGTGCTCCAATTGCTGCGGCGTATTGACCGAAATCGTCTCCTCCCATTTTGGGGGAGCCTCGATCGTTGCGGCGTCTACGGATTCCAGAAAGCGCCACACCGCCCGGTCGCCCCCGTCGAGAAAGGATCGCAACTTGTCGGAAAGCTCTGCTCGATACCACCCGAAGAGAGGTTCGATACGCCCCTTGAACTCAAAGCAGGCCGCCGACGCGCGGCGGTCTTCCATGAGGGCCCACAGATCTTCTACCCAGCTTCGCCTCAGCCCGATCCGATCGCAACTGATGACGAAAAATATCCCCTGGCCGGCGTCGTCGCAGGCGCGCAAGATCCCACCCAGTGGCCCCTGATGGGGCCTGTGATCGGCGATGGTGCGAAAGCCCAGATCGGCGAATTTGTCCGGCCGATCGGCGACGACGGTCCACGAAGAAAAGCCGCCGTCCACAGAACGGACGGCGGCTTCCAGGAGGGTCACCCCCGGGGTGATTTCGACGCGGGCCTTGTCGGTGCCCATCCGGCTCGAACGGCCACCGGCCAACACGTAGGCGGGACAAGGTTGCTCAGCCATCGATCACCCGAACTCGATATCCAATACCCGTTACCAATTACCCGACTTTCACTCGTGCCAGTCCTCGGCCCGAGGGTCGACGGGCATGGCGTCGATGGAAGCCCGGCGCACCAGGTTGGTCAGCGTCGTCACCGGCCAGTCCTCCATGGTGGAGCGCACGATTCGGCTCGGAATCCTTCCGCCGGGATCGGTCTCCACTTCCACGCTCAATTTCACTTGCTCGCTTCCTTCCACGGCTTCGAAGACGTATTTGGTCTTCGTCGTCGCCCGTACACAGCAATCCTGCTCCGGCTTTCGGGAGTCCTCGATGGAGTTGGCCTCGGAGGTGAAGGTCCTGGAGTCAGCGTCGAAGGTATGCTGAGACTGAATGACGTAGTCGCGCGACGAGGTCAGTCGTGAGGGATCGAGTTCCAGCCAGTAGACCTCACCACTTCGGCTCAGATCCAACGATTCGTGGTCGACGTAGTTGGCGATCCAGTGTCGCCGCTCGTTGGGGTTGGTGAAGACGCGAATAATCTTTCCGATGTGGACGTTTGCCGTCATCTCGCCACGCATGGCGAAATCATCGGAGCCCGGACGCTCCTGAA
>SLPW01000181.1 GCA_007131755.1 Myxococcales bacterium
CCGCCGCATAATTTGTCGTCCAGGCAGTTGAAATGCGGTTCCATCTCGTCCGGATCCGTACCCGGGTCGTCAGTGGTGGCGATGAGATTCCAGAAGTAGGCCTCATCGGACTCCAATTTGCAGTCTTCCGAGGCATCGACTCCCCCCCAGCGCTGGGTTCCCGAGATGGAGGTGAACTGATGAAAGCAGCCTGTCTCGTCCATGATGGGTTGGTAGTGAAAATCGCCGGGACAACGTGAAATCGAGGCCAGTATAATTGGGAGCCCATCAAAGGCAGGGTCGTGCTCCCGATTGAAACGACCCGACGATGAAGGCGGCATATCGGCGGTGCTCAATTCGATCGCCAGGTATTGATAAGGGGAGTTTCGATTCTGGGCGAGCCGGCGGGTCGTTCCGATTGCCTGCCAGAATGGGGAGTTCCAGATTCCAGTCCAGGTGCTGCAATCGGCGTCGGGATGCCATCCTCCGGGATAATTATAGTCGCGAACGCAGTTCGTCAGTTGCGTCCAGCCCTCCGGAGGCTGGCGGTCGGCGCTGCAGTCTTCGGAGCGTGAGGCGCTGCACTGGGCGGTCTGGCCGCCGCTGCTGCCTTCGCAGGACCACTCTGTGGAGGCGCCAGGGCCGGGAAAGGAAGGGTCTGCATCGGCCAGGATGCCCTGAACGCAGAACGTCTCGTCCTCCGGCCATTGTCGGTGCTGGAGATAATAGGATTGGGCTCGTGTGCCGCATTCACCGTCGACGGGATCGGTTCCACCGGTGTCGTTTGAACCAACATCGTCTTCGTCGCCCGTATCACCTGCGTCCGGTGTACCTACGTCGGCTTCATCGACGTCGAGGGACGCGTCCGGTTGTGGTGTTCCGTTTTCATCCACACAGGCGCCGTCGATTTCGGTCTGGTCGTCGCCGCATTCCAGGGGGTCGGAGCTGCACCCCCACAGGGAGAAGATGAGGAAAATCGAGGCGAAGGGGAATAGCTTCTTCATCATTTGGGACCATCGAATTCAGGTTCGAAATCATTTTCCAAAAATCATTTTATCATAAAGACAAACCGGGAATCACGGCGCCAATAGCCGCAATTCCCGGTTTGTTTTCTACCAGTCGAAACCCAGCAGATTCCGCGACGAAAAATCAGCTCAAGAGATCCTGGACCACCTCGCGCTCCTCGAGGAGCTGCTTTTCGGTGATCTCGATCTTCTCGCGGGCGAAGTCGTTGATCTCGATGCCCTCGACGATCTCGTAATTTCCTTCGCCGTCACAGCGCACGGGGAAGGAGAAGATCAATCCCTCGGTAACGCCGTAGACACCGGGGGAGGGGACGGCCATGGCGTGCCAGTCGTCGGCCGGGGTCTCGGTGAACCAATCACGCACGTGATCGAGGGCGGCGTTGGCGGCGCTGGCAGCCGAGGACTGCCCGCGGGCCTGGATGATCGCCGCTCCCCGCCCCTGGACGGTGGAGATGAAGTTCTCTTTTAGCCAGGTGTGATCGTCGATGACCTCCGGAACCTTCGTGCCGTCGATCTCGGCGTTGAAGAAGTCAGGATACATGGTGTTGGAGTGGTTGCCCCAGATCCCCATATTGGAGACGGATCCAACGGCGACGCCGGCCTTGGTGGCGAGCTGGCTCTTGGCCCGGTTTTCGTCGAGCCGGGTCATGGCCGTGAAGCGCTCGTTCGGGATGTCCGGCGCGTTGTGCATGGTGATGAGGGCGTTCGTATTGCAGGGATTGGCGACGACGCAGACGCGGATGTCATCGGCAGCCACCTCGTTGAGGGCTTCTCCCTGTCCCTGGAAGATCGGCCCGTTGGCGCGGATGAGGTCGGCGCGCTCCATGCCGGCGCTTCGAGGCATTCCGCCCACGAGCACGGCGACGTTGGCGCCGTCGAAGCCCTTCTTGGGATCGTCGGCAAGGGTCAACTCCTGGAGAAGCGGAAAGGCGCAGTCGTCGATCTCCATGGCCACCCCTTCGAGAGCGTCCATGGCCTGGGGGATCTCCACAAGCTGCAAGGCCACCGGAGTGTCGGGGCCGAACATCTCGCCGGCGGCGATGCGAAACAAAAGGGAGTAACCGATGGAACCAGCGGCGCCAGTGACAGCGATGCGAACGGGGGAAGTCATGCGTTGCTCCTCAGGTTGCGTTCTGGAGTGGTGCGCGATGTGTGATTTTACGTCGCCAAGTGGGTAAGCGCTGGTGCGGTTGGTGTCAAGGTAGTTTCGTTCGCGTTGCTCACTTGTGGTTACGTTCGCTGCGCTCACTTGTGGTTACGTTCGCTGCGCTCACTAGTGGTTACGTTCGCTGCGCTCACTTGTGGTTACGTTCGCTGCGCTCACTAGTGGTTACGTTCGCTGCGCTCACTTGTGGTTGCGTTCGCTGCGCTCACTTGTGGTTTGCCAACTACGAACTACGAACTACGAGCGACCGAAGGGAGCGAAACGACAAGCGAGTGCAGTCCAACGAGCGAAACTACAAGCGACCGAAGGGAGCGAACCCCTCTCACTGTACGTTTTCGGGGTGAAGTTGAACTTCCGCATCGGCTTCCAGTTGAGCCAGATAGCCGTCGATGCCCTGGACCATCGCCTGGTGGCGAAGTTCGTCCTTCAATTGCTCGGCGACTTCCTCGAAATCCTCCACTTGTTCATCCTGGTGTTCGATGCGCTGGATGATGAGCCAGCCGTGGTCGATCTCGAAGGGCTCGGAGAGCTCGCCATCTTCAAGAGCGAAGACGATGTCCTCGATCTCCGTGGGCTGTTGAAATTCCGGCGGCACCTCACCCAGATCCTCGCTGCGGTGGATGGGTCCCTTTTGAGCGATGACGTTCTCTCCATATTCTGCGGCGACGGATTCGAAGTCCGCGTCCTCTTCCTGGAGCTTTTCGTAGATGGTCTGCGCTTTTTGTTGGGCTTCCTCACGGGCGTCGTCTTCGCCGGGCATCACGGCCACCAGCAGTTGGTGAGCCTCGATGGATTCCGGGACGGTGAAGCGCTCCGGGTTTTCGTCGTAATAGGCCCGCACGTCGTCGTCGGTTGGCATGTCCGCCACTTCCTCTTCGAGCAATTTCGTCATCGCCACTTCTTGCTCGATGAGCTCGTGAAATTCCTCCACGCTCAGTCCCTGCTGGGCGAGGAGATCCTCGAAGCTCATATCCTGTGCGAAGGGAGACTGCTCGATCTCGGCGCGATATTCCTGAATCCGCTCCTCTACCTCCGCGTCGGCGACTTCGATGCCCGCAGCTTCGATGGCGTTGACGAGCAGTTGTTCCTGAACGAGCTGTTCGATGATTCCGTCGCGCACGTCACCGACGACCTCGGGAGGAAGCTGGCCACCGGCCTGCTGAACGACGGTTCGCATATGACGGTTGAATTCGTCTGCCGAGATCTCAATCCCGTCGACGGTGGCCACGGGCCCGGTGGCCTCGGGAGCAGACGCGGCCGGAGCCTGAGGCTGGGCGAAGGCGTCCTGTGAATCGTCGGTACCTTCGAACTCCGAATACTCCTGATCTTCTTCCATCGAGGTGTATTCGACTCCCTCGAGGCCGCCGTCGTCGGCGACAGGGCCGCTGGAAGAACAGGCGGCGAGGGTGCCTCCGGCAGCGATGAGCAGGCCGATGGCGATGGTGGCGAGTCTGGAACGCATGAACAATCTCCGTGTGTGGTTCTTCATTTCAGTTGGGGGGGATTCGATCAAAGTTGGGGGAATCCGTCCTGGGGTCGACCACTCGAACAGGCATAACGTGCAGGTGAGTCGGTCCATTTCAATCTATGTGTCGAGGTGGGTAGCACATTCCATTGAATCTGTGGAGTGGCAAGAAATGAGCCCGCATACAGTCTCCCGGGGAGCGTCGTAGGCTCGGCCAAAGAACGGCCTGGAACTCATTGGCGATCGGGATGAAAATAATCATAAATCGTACCCGCCGTAGCGGGACCGACGCCTTTGACGTCTCGAAGCTCATCGATCGAAGCCTGTTTGATGCGCTTCAGGCTTCCGAAATGACGCAAGAGGTCGCGCTTGGTTCGCGGGCCCACGCCGGGAATCTCGTTGAGGCTCGAGCGGAGGGATTGTTTGCGCCGAAGTGTCTTGTGATAGCCGATGGCGAAGTCGTGAGCGGCGTCTCGAATGCGCTGTAAGAGATAGAGTTCAGCGCTGTTTTTCTTGAGGACTACCGGGTTTTTCCGTCCCGGCAAGAAGACGCGCTCAGCGCTTTTCGTGACCTCGTAGTCGTCGAAGCCGCTCTTGCCGGTGCGCGATTTGGCGAGGGCGACGACATCGACGTCGTGTAGGCCCAGGTCTTCGAGGACCGCCACCGCCTGGCCGAGTTGACCCTTTCCTCCGTCGATGACCGCAAGGTCCGGGGGAGCGTCATCTCCCTGGGCGACCTTCTTGAAGCGCCGCATCAACATCTCGCGAAGACTGCCGAAGTCGTCCTGGCCGTCCTGAAGACGCATCTTGTAGCGGCGGTACTCCGATTTGTCCGGTTCGGCGTCGAAGAAGACGACCCGGGAGCCCACGATCTGGCGGCCCTGAAAGTTGGAGACGTCGTAGCATTCGATGCGTCGCGGGATATTGCGAAGATGAAGGCGGCGCTGGAGCTTCTCCAGCAGGTCTCGTACGCGCTCCTCGCGGGCGTGCTCCTCCTCGAAGGAGTGCTCGGCGTTCTTATTGGCCGTGTCCACCAGGGCTTTTTTGGCGCCTCGCTTCGGCGTCTTGACGTAGACCCGGTGCTCCGCCAACTCACCGAGGAGGGCTTCCAATCCCTTCGCCTCTCCGTCGTCGAGCTCCATGGGCAGCAGGATTTCGCGGGGGATATAATTTCCGGCGTTATAATAGAGGTTTAGAAAGCTCGACAGGATCTCCTGGTCGGGAAATTCCTGATCTGTATAGGGAAAGGAGCGCGCCCCCGTCATTCGCCCGCCGCGCACCATGACGACCTGGATGGTCAGGCGGTCGCCCTCGCGGTAGAAGCCGAAGGCGTCGCGGTCGATCTGTTGATCCCCCACGGCTTGTTGACGCTGCAACACCTTGTCGATGGCCTGGATCTGATCGCGAAAGCGCGCTGCTTTTTCAAATTCCAGGCTTTGACTGGCTTCCTCCATCTTTTCTTGAAGGTCATCGACCAACTCGTCGCCTCGACCCTCGAGGAACATGATCGCCTGCTCCACGTCCCGCATATACTCCTCTCGGTCGATGTCGAAGACGCAGGGCGCCGGACATCGCTTGATCTGATATTGCAGACAGGGCCGAGATCGATTGTTGAGCACATGGTCGGGACAGGTGCGCAACATGAAGTGCTTGTCCAGAAGCCGTCTTGTGCGGCGGATGGCGCCAGCGGAGTGATAGGGGCCGAAGTGGCGGCCCGGCCCCTCGGTGTTGTTTCTTTGCAAGTGGACCTTCGGCCACTTCTCGTCGGGATTGATGCGCAGCGACAAGAAATTCTTGTCGTCTTTTAGTTGAACGTTGAACCGGGGCTTGTGCTTTTTGATGAGATTATTTTCGAGGATCAGGGCCTCTTTTTCGTTGGCCGTGATGATGGTCTCGATCTCACCGAGGACGCGGGGAAGCCAGCGGACGAAGGGACGAGAATCACCGCTGTCCTGAAAGTAGTTTCGGACCCGGTTTTTGAGGTCCTTCGCCTTGCCGATATAAATGATGCGCCCCCGGGTGTTGCGCATGATATAGCAGCCCGGCTCGTGGGGAATGGTGTCGAGGCGGGCGTCGATGTCGAAGGCTTGGTGGGTCAAGGGCAGGTGATGGGTTAAGGGCGGGTAATGGGTTAAGGGCAGGTAATGGGTGATGGGTGATGGGTGTTGGGTGTTAGTCCACGCGAACCAGGGTGAAGAAGGCGTTCATGGGTTTCGATTTATAGGCGCGGCCGATGGTGACGTGGTCTGATACACGGCGCAGGCGGTCCACCATCCCGGCGTAGACGAAGCGTCCGAGCTTGGCCTTGTTGTCGATGATCGGCGGCCACTCTTCGGGGTGCTCCGGCGGAAGTTCTCGGTAGTCGATCACGACCTCGCCGGTCTCGCTGTCATCATAGGCAACGAAGTAGCCGGGGCCGGTAATCCCGGAGAAGGTCTGGTGATTGTATCCCCACAATACGCGGCGATTGTCGGTCTGATGTTCGGCGCTGGGGAGGCAAAATCGCTTCTGAAAGCTGCGAAAGGCGGGAAGCGTATTCTGTCCCTCGTGGATGACCTCCGTCAGCGGAGGGGTGTCGGGGGGAACGACGGCGTCAACGCTCACCTCGCGTCCCGTGGCGGCGGCGAAGAGGCGGCGCTGCATACGGGGGCTGAACTGGCGGATGGCCTCGACGCGGGTGTCGGGCGTGGCTTCGTCGAAGAGCGCTTCGACAGCGTCGACGTCGATGGGTTCGTTTTCGATGGCCGAGACGATGTCGGCGGCGGTGGTCATGGGAGGCTCCTTGGATAGCTCGGGATTCGCAGGCGGCCAATAAGATAGGGGACGACGAAGATTTCGGAAAGCTCAGGGGGCTCTTCAACTCAACCCCCACAGTCTCCCCGCCAACGCATCGATCTCTCTTTCAATTTCGACGATCGCATCGCCGTCCCCCCTCGCCGCCGCCTCATGACATGCCTTCGACAACGCGCTCAACTCTCGATGCACCTCACCGCCGTCGAAGGCCGGTATTGCGATGGAATCTAGGACGTGGGCCGAGGCAAAGCCCTTGCCCGTAGAATAAGAACGCACGAGCATATCGGAGGGCCTGGAGTTGAATAGGGCACAGAAATAGTGGGCGGCCTCCGGGTCTTCGAAGGGAACGAAGGTGATGGTCTCCTGAGGGAGGACGGGGCGTCCTCGCGAGTCGGGTCCGACGACGGCGGCGCGAAGGCAGGTGTCGATGCGCGTCCAGCACACCTTCCAGGTGGACATGGTGTAGGGGCCGACGCCGTACATCGAATAGAAGGGGTCGCTCGGCTTAAAGTAGCGCCGAAAGAGGGAACGGCCGCG
>SLPW01000289.1 GCA_007131755.1 Myxococcales bacterium
GGGGCACCCGGGCTAGCGGTCCAGTCTGATTCACCGGCGGCGCAAGGCACGCCGGGGTCTATGACCGACGGAGCAGTCGACCTCGACCTCGGAACCGAAAACGAGTCGGAGACTGCTTTACATGGAGCTATTCCCGTGACTTAAGCGCAATTCAGAGCCGCCAACGGGGAGGGTGTCCGTTCTTGGGCTTGTTCGGAGCGGAAAGGTTAGCGACGGTGGCCGATCGGTCACCCGATGACGCGTCGACGAAAGCCATATTTTCCAGTCCGAGAGTGGATACGGATCGAGTGGGCAGTGGGAGAATTGATCGAAAATCGGAAAGTGGTACTGCGTTGGTATTCGTCGGGATTATCCGTGGACGGGGATGACCAGATAGTCGTCTTCGATGGGGCGGGGGATGGGAGCGCCGGCGGGGCCGACGAGGAGTGTGAAGTCGCCGCCGCCGGCGCCGGAGGGTTTGGCGACGGCGTGGGTGGTGCGGGCCAGGGCGCGGATGCGGCGGTGGGTGTCAGTGATGATGGGCAGGCCCGTGGTTGCGCCGAGTTGTTCCATGGCGCGGTCGCCCTTCTGGATGGCTTCGATGAAGGCCTCTGCGTCGCTCTGGCGCAGAGCGTGGATGCCCATGCGGGCACGGGAGGCGATATTGGCCAGGATGGCCGATATGGCGCGGTCATCGCGGGACAGAGCTTTTGCGACGGCGTCGACGAAGGAGACGGAGTGGGCGCTTTCGCCTGTCCAGACGGCGTCGATGCGTAATTCGTCGGGTAATTCCAGGCTAGGATCGAGGGTGGCGACGTCGGTATGGATGGGATCTTCGGGGTTGGTGATGCCCCGGAGGTCGAGGTCGCGAAAAGGGGCGGGGCGGGCGTCGGGATGCAGGTGATAGGCCAGGGTTCCGCCGAAGGTGCTGGCGGCGATGTCGGCGCCGCTTCCCGTTCCGCCCTGGAAGCGGCGGTGGACCTGGTGAGCCAGTTCAAAGCGGCGGCGCCGCGATAGATGAGGGGCGACGGAGGTGACGAGGGCTACGGTGGAGGCTGCCGACGAGCCCAGCCCGAGCTTGGTCCCCTCTTCGAAGAATTCGCTGACGTCGGCGCTGAGGCGGTTGACGTCGGCATAAAACCCCTCCTCGTCGTACAGGACGAGGCGCACCATCAGGGGCAGGCGAAGGGGGTCGGAGATGGAGATGCCGCACAATTCGTAGCCCTCGTCGTCGTCACGAGGGTGGACGTGAACGAAGCGCTCCACCGTGGTCACCAGAGCCGGTCCCCCTGCGAGGACGGCATACTCCCCCAGCAGGAAGAGTTTTCCGGGGGCGGAGACGCTCATGGCGCGGGGGGCGGTCAAGGTGTCGGTCCTTTGAGCACCCCCGACGCTGGCCGTCCAAAAACTCAGGCGCCCACTTCGGCAGGTGCTTTCGCAGGGGAAAAATCAAATGTTAATTCATCATCGTCGTCGACGCCAACTCCGACTTTTCCTCCCTTTTCGAGGCGACCGAAGAGGATCTCCTCAGCCAGGGGGCGCTTGATGGTCTCCTGAATGACCCGTGCCAGAGGGCGGGCGCCCAGTTTTTCGTCGTAGCCCCGATCGGCGATCCAGTAGCGGGCCTCGTCGTCGAGCTCGACCTCCACTTCGCTTTCTCGGAGTTGATCTTGAAGCTCGTCGACGAATTTGTCGACCACCCGAAGGATGACACTTTTGGGAAGGGGGTCGAAGATGACGATCTCGTCGAGGCGGTTACGAAATTCGGGAGAGAAGGTCTTCTCGATGGCCTTTTTGGCCTGCGAGACGTCGATGGAGCGCTGGAAGCCAACCAGGTTTTTGGCCATCTGATCGGCTCCGGCGTTGGAGGTCATGATGAGGATGATATTTCGAAAGTCGGCCTCTCGTCCGTTGTTGTCGGTCAATTTGGCATTGTCCATGACCTGCAACAGGACGTTGAAGATGTCGGGATGGGCCTTTTCGATCTCGTCGAGGAGCAGGACCGCATGGGGGGTCTTTCGGACCTCTTCGGTGAGCAGTCCTCCCTTGTCGTAGCCCACGTATCCCGGAGGGGCGCCGATGAGGCGGCTGACGGCGTGGCGCTCCATATACTCGGACATGTCGAAGCGGATGAAGTTGATCCCCAGGCCGGCGGCGAGCTGGCGAGCGACCTCGGTCTTTCCGACTCCTGTGGGGCCGGCGAAGACGAAGCTGCCCACGGGCTTGTCGGGGCGGGTGAGCCCGGCGCGGTTCATCTTGACGGCGGTGACCACGGCGTTGATGGCCGGGTCCTGTCCGAAGACATTGTTCTTGAGGGTCTTTTCCAGATCTTCGAGGCGCTCTCGTTCGGTGCCCTCCACTTTGAATTCGGGGATGCGGGCGATGGCGGCGACGACCTTTTCGATGTGGTCGACGTCGATGGTGTTGTCCTCGTATTGATCGCGATGGATGCGGTGACGGGCGCCGGCCTCGTCGATGACGTCGATGGCCTTGTCGGGAAGGGCGCGCTCCGTGATGTGCTTGGCGGCCATTTCGGCGGCGGTGTCGATGGCCTCGTCGGAGTAGGCCACGTCGTGGAAGTCCTCGTAGTAGGTGCGAAGGCCGTACAGGATATCGCGGGTCTCCTCGACGGAGGGCTCGGCGATATCGATCTTCTGGAAGCGGCGGGCCAGGGCGCGGTCGCGCTCAAAGCTTTTGCGAAATTCCTCGTGAGTGGTGGAGCCGATGCAGCGAAGCGATCCCTCGGCGAGGGCGGGCTTGAGGATATTGGAGGCGTCCATGGTGGAGCCGCTGGTGGCGCCGGCGCCGACGATGGTGTGGATCTCGTCGATGAAGAGGATGGAGTCGGGGCGCTTCTTGAGGGCCTGGATGACCGCCTTGAGGCGCTGTTCGAATTGGCCGCGGAATTTGGTGCCTGCCAACAGCCCGCCCATATCGAGAGCCCAGATGGTGGCGTCGGCCAATACATCGGGGACCTCGCCGTGGGCGATCTTGCGGGCCAGGCCCTCGGCGACGGCGGTCTTTCCCACCCCCGGTTCGCCGACGAAGATGGGGTTGTTTTTTCGGCGTCGGCACAGGACCTGGACGGTGCGCTCGATCTCGGTCTGGCGGCCGATGAGGGGGTCGATATGGCCGGCCCGGGCACGCTCGATGAGGTTGGAGCAATAGGTCTCGAGTGGGTTCTGGACATCCTCTTCGTCCTCGTCGAGTCCGGTGGGACCCTCGTCCCACTCCGAGGCGTCCTCGTCGAAGGGAGAGGGGTCGTCGGAGTCGTTGAGCTTGGAGACGCCGTGGCTGATGTAGCTGACGACGTCGAGGCGGGTGATGCCCTGGTTTTCCAGAAAGTAGACGGCGTGGCTGTCGGGCTCGCTAAACAGGGCGACGAGGACGTTTCCGCCGTCGACCTCGTCTTTGCCGGAGGAGCGCACGTGCATGATGGCGCGCTGCATCACGCGCTGGAAGGCCACGGTCTGCACCGGCTCGGCGACGGCGTCGGCGGGAAGGCGCTCGATCTGGTCGTCCAGAAAGTGGTCCAGATCCCGGGTCAATTGGTCCAGATCGGCGCCGCAGTGGCGAAGGATGGAGCGCGTCGTCTCGTCGAAGCACAGCACGTATAATAGATGCTCCAGCGTCAGGTATTCGTGACGCCTCTGTTTGGCCTCGCGCACGGCGGCGTAAAGAGCGATTTCGAGATCTTTTTGAATCATGGATCGGGCTCCGGCAATTAAGGAGGAGACGGCGGCTGCGGGGAGGACGAAGGCCCTAAGCGGGCTCCATCGTCACCATCAGCGGATGTCCCTCCCGGCGAGCATAATCGATGGTGGTTTCGACCTTGGTCTCGGCGATCTCCCGGGGATAGACGCCGGCGACACCGCTTCCGGTGTTGTGGACGCGCAGCATGATCTGGGCCGCTTCGGCCGGGGATCTGCGGTAGATCGTCTCCAGGACATGGACCACGAACTCCATGGTCGTAAAATCGTCATTGTGAAAGATCACCTTGAAACGTCGGGGCTTTTTGGCCTTCGACTTTTTCTCGGGGACGACATCGGTATCCGTTTCGTGCTGACTCACGCCTCGACTCCCATCGGTGGCAACGTGTCCAGAAGAACAATTGCAAGCTGCTATAGATGGGATCGAACGCCGGGCGACGGCGTATCCATGCTCTCTTGTTGTGTCCCAGGACAATGACAAGAGAGGCAAAGCCGACGCCCCGGTAGTCAAACCTAAGCGCCGTTCGATCGATCCCAAGGCACGAAAGACACCGCGTACCGACGGTGGACAAGGACGGGGGCAAGCGGACTGGACCCGGAAGGGACGAACCGCTACAACCGACGCCGCCAACGCCGATCAAAAGCGTTGTGCGGCTGTCCGTGTCCGGCCGGTGATCGCGAAGCCTCGTTTGTCGGGGCCGGCGGCGCACTCTATGAAATCAAAACCGTCGACGAGGAGAGTTTATGCCAACCCTGCCGATGTCCGATCCACTGCAGTGGTTCGATCTGTGGATGACCGAAGCCCGCCGCTCATCGGAGCCGGAGCCGACGGCGATGAGTCTCGCTACCGTCGATCATGCGGGCCAGCCCACGGTCCGTATTGTGTTGCTCAAAGACTTCGACCGCAAGGGGTTTGTGTTCTACACCAATCTAAAGAGCGCAAAAGCAGAGCAGTTGCGCGATCATCAGCGGGCCGGTCTGTGCGTGATGTGGAAGACCTTGTGCCGACAGGTGCGCATCGACGGGGCCGTGGAAATGGTGGACGACCAACAGGCCGACGCCTATTTCGCCACCCGGCCGCGCAACAGCCAGATCGGGGCCTGGGCCTCGAAGCAGAGTCAACCTCTAAAGAGCCGTGCCGAGCTCCAGCAGGCCTTTCGGCAATACGAAGAGCGCTTTGAGGGAAAACCGGTGCCCCGGCCGTCGTTCTGGTCCGGCTATCGGGTGGTGCCCCAGACCATGGAGTTCTGGCAGATCGGCGACTACCGCCTCCACGATCGGTGGCAATTTCAACGAAGGGCAGACGGGTGGGAGAGGGTGCGGTTGTATCCTTGACCACCCTTAACAGGCGATCCGTTGACCACCGGGCGTCCACGGCGATAAAATCGGGGCCGGCACCCGCTGTGAATACCGGGCCCACCTTTGCCGTCCCACCCGGTGTTCCCACCGAGGGCAACAACTGGTTCCCGTCCGGAAAACCCATGAATATCGCAGATGCCGGCTGAAATCGCGATCTGGCCATTCGCTCAACACTTGAGATAACCTACGGATATGACTTCGGTTTCGCGAAATGGCCATCTCGTCGAGTTCATCTCGACCCTGCTCAAATTCGGACTTTCCGGACGGGAACTTTACTACAGTGAGGAAGTGAGATGGCCAAGAAAAAGAGCTATATCCGTGAATCCCTGTCTCTTCTGGGAGCAACCCTTCCCCTTCTGGGGCTGAACGCCCTGGTATATTTCGGCTTTTTTCTGGTCGCTGTTTTGTGGATTGGTTTCTGGGGGGTGTTGGCGGCGCTGGGGTTCTGGATTCACTTTATCGCCGGCTGGGTGCCGATCATCATCGGACTGGGCTCGTTCTGGTGGATCTGGCGCATGGCCAGGCGCTATTTTTTGTATCTGGTCAAGGGGGCGCATATCGCCGCCATCACGGAGATCATGTGCGGGCGCGACGTGCCCCGGGGCATGGCCCAGATCAAATACGGGCGCAGCGTGGTGGAGAAATACTTCAAGGACGTCAGCATCCTCTTCGGCGTCGATATCCTGGTACGGGCGGCGGTCAAGAAGGTGACGGGCACGGTGGTGCGCCTGGTCAACTGGTTGCCCCTGCCCGGAAATGCCAGAAAGTTGCTCAACGTCATTCGCCAGATCATCAACAAATCTCTGGATTACGTCGACGCCGCCATCCTGTCCTACGCCATTCGCCAGGGCTCGCAAAATGTGTGGCAGAGCGCGCGCCACGGGGTCATCCTATATGCCCAGAGCTATAAGGGGATCTTGATGACCGCCGCCAAGGCCTGGGGAATCGGCAAGGTCCTCGATCTGCTGGTCTTCGTCATGGCCATGGTCCCCGTGGTCGCGCTGACGGCCGTGGCGGGAGACGAGGTGGGCACCGTCGTATTTATCGTGGGGCTGATTCTGGCCGGCATCTTCGCCAAGATCGTAGAGCTTGCGGTCTACGAGCCCTTCGCCAACGCCTACGTCATCGTCACCTACCACCGGGAGACGGAGAATCTGCAGCCCGATCCGGAGTGGGATCAAAAGCTTCAGGGGATGAGCAATAAATTCAAGGAGCTGGTGGGCAAGGCGGAGAATTTCGAGCCCGCCGAAGGCGACGCGGCACCAGCCCTGCCGTCGGGGCAAGAAAAGGCGCAGGCGGCTGCGGAGGTTTGATGGGAGATAGGGCTTCGGTGAAGTGGAGAGGTTGTGCGGTGCCCCCTCCGAGCATCGGCTGAACAACGCCGATGCCCACCTCCCCCACCGGGCTCTGAATTGCGCATAAGTTTTTGGAATAACCAGTAGGATTGATGTATGCCCCCAAATTCTTAGGCCGAAATCGGGCTCGACCTCGGAATCGGACTCGACCTCGGAATCGGGCTCGATCTCGAAATCGGGCTCGATCTCGAAATCGGGCTCGACCTCGGAATCGATCTCGGGCTCGACCTCGGAATCGGGCTCGGGCTCGATCTCGAAATCGGGCTCGATCTCGAAATCGGGCTCGACCTCGGTATCGATCTCGACCTCGGAATCGGGCTCGGGCTCGGAATCGATCTCGACCTCGGAATCGATCTCGACCTCGGAATCGATCTCGACCTCGTGGTCGGTCTCGACCTCGACCTCGGAATCGGGCTCGACCTCGGAATCGACCACGCTCTCGGAATCGACCACGAGAGCGACCACGAGACCGACCACGAGAGCGACCACGAGACCGACCACGAGAGCGACCACGAGACCGACCACGAGAGCGACCACGAGAGCGACC